>JANLST010000464.1:0-3771 GCA_031362505.1 Sphingomonadales bacterium | reverse complement strand
AGCAGTAACCCAGCTCCAGGAGGCGAGCCGTTGAGGCCATGGTCAAACAAGGCGCAACACCAATATCGCAACAGCTCGGACAAAAATGGCGCAAAACTACCGCTCAGAACTACCCGCGCACAGGTCTCATAATAGGTCCTGCGACCGCCATCATTTACCCAAAAGGTTCAAAATAACGAATGACATCGGCTGATTTCCAGATTTGCATCTTTCGGGATCAAACTGAAATTTACCCAGTCCTAGCCCGCCTCTCCCTTTAAGAAAGAGTGCCTTGACTCCAATTCTACATCGTAGGCCGGGATTAGCGCTTCAAAGCTCTTGGCCAACGCAGCCCGTCCGATCTCCGGCTTGTCGTCCGGACCAAGTGAAATGGAGTCTGCTGCATAAATTTGGTATGATCGGATCGTCTTTACCTTTCTGCAAAAGCTCGCTCAACGAGGTTATACAGCCTTTTGGTTTCACGCTTGAACTTCGCCAAATCACGACTATTTGTTTGAAGATCGTTTTCATGGATTGGGAAATTTCTATAATCACAAATTGCCGCAGGTCGATCTGATGGTTTGTATTCGCGGCTGTTGGCGTTTCTATTTGGAATGCCTAAGCGTGTAATTCCGAAGACTATTGCTGCAGTTTTGGTTATCATTTACCATCCCCGCCTATCCCGTAAGCTAAAGTCCTTCGAACGCGCATTTGCCTGAATCCAGCGAAGACGTGCGAATCTATTGGAGTCCAAGGAGTTTTTGACCCAGAAGCAATGCGGCAAATAGTCTACAAACAACATGCGACTGAACATACTGCGCAACTACGACAGGCGCACCGTCCCGCGAACGTCTGACAGCGACTAACCGGTACTTGCTGGCAATCGTGCTCCGGTGCGGTTACCTGCCCCCGAAAATAATTGATGCGCTGGGGTGGGAGAGCGCCGAGGTCGCATATCGCGCCTCAATTCGGATTGACTGGGCCGCAAGTTTAGCAGGCTTATGAAATGATTGACCCCCGATTTCTCATGGTCGGACAAGCCCGACCGACAATGCGTGGATCGAATGCTTCAACGGCAATTTCGTTGCGGGATACGTGCACTTGCGGTGGTTCGTGAGGCTGAATGATGAGGCCCAAAATTGCGAAGTTGGCATGAAGACTGCATCGAAGGCAACCGCATACGGCGAACGGGGACTTGACGCCCAATGTTGGCCTTGTTCCTGTTAGCGGCAAATGTGCTGGCGTCTGCTCATTTTGGGTGGCAGCGCCGTCGTACATCATGCCAGTAGGCGTGGCTCTCCTGAAGGATCATGGCTGAAGAGCATGCTAAACCGCAAATCCCGCATGTTGAAGTAGCGGAACTAGCTGGCTGGTTTGCGAGGTCTGGGTAGGGCGTCCGCTGCCTCGTTCCGCTCATTTTACCCGAGATGCGTTTGGTCTTAAGGTACCGGGCAGCCTATTCTGCCGCGACGACCGTCTGGTGCTGACTGCCCAACCCCGCGATGCCTAGGTCGATCCTATCGCCCACGTTTAGAAAAACCTGCGGGTTCTGCCCCAAGCCGACGCCTGGAGGCGTGCCGGTAGAAATGACGTCGCCCGGCTGCAGACTCATAAATTGCGAAATATAGCTGACGAGGAAAGCCGGCTTGTAGACCATCGTTCGGCTGCTGCCGTCCTGATAGCGCTTACCGTTAACTTCCAGCCACATATGCAGGTTCTCAGGGTCGGTCAATTCGTCAGCGGTGACGAGCCACGGACCAATCGGGCCGAAGCTGTCACAGCTTTTACCCTTGGTCCACTGTCCATGGCGCTCGATCTGGAAGGCGCGTTCAGACACGTCGTTGCAAACACAGTAACCTGCGATGGCCTTGGCGGCTCCCGCTTCGTCGGCGTAGGCGACATGGCTGCCGATCACGATCGCCAGTTCAACTTCCCAATCGAGCTTGGTGCTGCTGTGGGGCTTAATCACAGGATCGTTAGGGCCACTGACGGCGCTTGTCGCCTTCATGAAGAACATCGGTTCCGGCGGTACTTCGGCATTGGTTTCTGCCGCATGGTCGCTGTAGTTGAGTCCAATGCAGATGAACTTGCCGACACTGCCGACGCAAGCGCCGTAGCGAACTTCGCCTGCAACTTCCGGCAGGGTCGTCGGGTCAATGGCGGCGAGCTTGGCCAGACCATCGGGCGTAATTGCGGCGCCGTCGATATCACCGATATGGCCCGAAAGGTCACGCAGCTTGCCAGCCGAGTCAACTAACCCAGGCCTTTCTCGGCCTCTTTCTCCGTAGCGTGCGAGTTTCATTGTCATGTAGTCCTGTTTGATATGATCCTTAGGATCGAAAATTCTGGCCGCAGGCTTCCATTTGGCGTGGGCGAGAGCATCGGACGCTGGAACTGATCCGTTCGCGCCTCGTTAACCGATGCATTTGGTCTTCTGTGGACGCCCCGCGGAAAGCAAGTGATTAAGTGAGCAGTGCGCTTCGATCGGATGCTGCCATCTGTCCGGCCTGTTGGTGCAGCTTGAGCTGCTGGCCAGTATGGGAGTTCGCGGACCGGATCCAGATCAGACAGACGTGCTCGAGGCACAAGACCAAATCCTGGTTTACCGATCCCGTTATACCAACTGTTGCGCCATACTCTCCTTCGATCCCTTGCCGTCCTCCGACGACCTCTGGTGGCGGTCGGTTTACCCTGACACCACCCGAGCTCTGTAATCCTGCTTCGTTGTCAGCACAGCCCAGACAATCCGTGCCGTCTTGTTCGCCTGGGCGACAGTAATCAGCATCCGCGGCTTGCGCGCGAGCATGCCGGCGAGCCACGAACCTTCGGGTGGGCCACGCCGGCTGGCATGCTGAACGACTGCGCTGGCACCGATGATCAATAGCCGCCTCAGCGTGCGTTCGCCCATCTTCGACGTCCGGCCGAGCCTGGTCTTGCCGCCTGTCGACTTCTGCCTTGGCGTGAGCCCGAGCCAGGCTGCAAAATCACGGCCTCGCTTGAATCCCTCCATCGCCGGGGCGAGTGCAGCGATAGCAGTCGCCGCGATCGGACCGATGCCAGGGATCGTCATCAGCCGGCGCGCGACCTCGTCTTCGCGAGCACGTCTGGCGATCTCTTTATCAAGCGCGGCGACCTGCACATCGAGTTGGTCGAGCAGGTCGAGCATCACTCGGAACATGTCGCGCGCCGCGACCGGCAGCGACGCGCCAACTTCCTCATCGAGCTGCTCGCCAAGCATGGATACCCATGCCGGACCGCGTGGTGCGACCCAGCCATACTCCGCCATGTGTCCGCGGATCGCGTTGATCGTCTGCGTGCGCTGTCGCACCAGCAGATCGCGCGTGCGAAACACCAGCCCCGAAGCCTGCTGCTCCTCGCTCTTGATCGCCACGAATCGCATGTTGGGTCGCTGCGCTGCTTCGCAGATCGCTTCGGCATCCGCCGCATCGTTCTTCTGCCGCTTTACGAACGGCTTGACATAGGCCGGTGGAATCAGCCGGACATGGTGGCCCATCTGCGTCAGCTCGCGCGCCCAGTGATGGGCGCCACCGCACGCCTCCATCGCGACTAGGCAACGTGGCTGTGCCGCGAAAAACTCTAGCAGCTTACTGCGCGTGATCCGCCGACTGAACAGCTGATGCCCTGCGGCATCTGCGCCGTGCGCTTGAAAAACGGTCTTGGCGATATCCAGACCAATCGTGCTAACTTCTTCCACGGACGCCTCCCTCCTAGGTGATCGACACACCTACCTTGGCACATCAATGCCGTCAGGGGGCGTCCACCCCATCAGAC
>JANLST010000450.1:0-2004 GCA_031362505.1 Sphingomonadales bacterium | reverse complement strand
GGCCCGCCGCCTCCCCTAAGCGGCTAGGGATATGACTTCGACCAATGATATCCGCCGTTCCTTCCTCGACTATTTCGAGGGCTCAGGCCATGAGAAGGTGCAGAGCGCGCCATTGGTGCCACACAATGACCCGACGTTGATGTTCGTCAATGCGGGCATGGTGCCTTTCAAGAACGTGTTTACCGGGCTTGAGACTCGCCCCTACAAAACGGCGGTATCAAGCCAGAAATGCGTGCGGGCCGGCGGCAAGCACAATGATCTCGACAATGTCGGCTATACCGCACGGCATCACACCTTCTTTGAAATGCTCGGCAATTTCTCGTTCGGCGACTATTTCAAGGAGCAGGCGGTCCATCATGCGTGGACACTGTTGACAAAAGAGTGGGGGTTGAACCCCGACCGTCTGACTGCAACTGTCTATCACACCGATGACGAAGCCTTCGCGCTTTGGCAGAAGATTGCGGGCCTCCCCGATCACCGCATTATACGGATCCCGACATCAGACAATTTCTGGTCGATGGGCGACACCGGGCCATGCGGGCCGTGCTCCGAAATCTTCTATGATCATGGCGATCACATTCCCGGCGGCCCTCCAGGTTCTCCGGATGAAGACGGCGACCGCTTCGTGGAAATCTGGAACCTGGTTTTCATGCAGTATGACCAGTCTGCGGACGGTTCGCGAACGGACTTGCCCAAGCCAAGCATCGACACGGGTATGGGGTTGGAACGCATTGCCGCGGTGCTGCAGGGGGTGCATGACAACTATGATACCGACACGTTCAAAGCGCTGATCGCGGAATCCGGGGAAATCACGAAAACAGCCACAACGGGAGATAATCGGGCATCTCACCGTGTGATTGCCGATCATCTGCGCACATCCGGTTTTCTTGTGGCTGATGGTGTGTTGCCGGCCAATGAGGGGCGTGGCTATGTGCTGCGCCGCATCATGCGCCGTGCGATGCGCCATGCCCATATCCTTGGCGCGAAAGAGCCTTTGATGC
Organism: Sphingomonadales bacterium; assembly: GCA_031362505.1. Taxonomy (GTDB): domain Bacteria; phylum Pseudomonadota; class Alphaproteobacteria; order Sphingomonadales; family Sphingomonadaceae; genus Aquisediminimonas. The sequence goes on along the minus strand of JANLST010000450.1, from coordinate 1,003 downwards.
ATCGATTGGTGCCGTCGCTGGTCGCGGAAATGGGCGCAGCCTTTCCCGAACTCGTCCGTGCACAACCGCTGATCGAGGCGACCTTGCAGCAGGAGGAAACCCGATTCCGTCAGACTCTGCAGAACGGCCTTCGTCTGCTTGATGAAGCCACCGCTTCGATGGTGAAGGGCGATACGCTTCCCGGGGAAACGGCCTTCAAGCTCTATGATACCTTCGGGTTCCCGTATGACTTGACTGAAGATGCCCTGCGTATTCAAGGGCTGGACGTCGATCGTGCGGGTTTTGATGCCGCGATGGCCCAACAAAAGGCCGCCGCACGTGCAGCATGGAAGGGCTCGGGCGATCAGGCCTCGGGCGAAGTCTGGTATGACATCGCTGACGAATTCGGGGGTACCGAGTTCACGGGATACTCTTCTACGGTTGGAAAGGCGCAAGTCGTTGCGCTGATCAAGGATGGCAAACGTGTCGACTCTGCGGTCGCAGGAGAGATGGTCACAATCCTCACGAACCAAACGCCATTCTATGGCGAAAGCGGTGGGCAGATGGGTGATTCTGGCACGATAGGCGGCGACAGCAACCTCAAGGCCATCGTCAATGATACGGCCAAACCACTGGGACGACTCCACGCGCACAATGCAAGCATTGAAAGTGGGCAAATCTCTGTCGGCCAGATCATACATCTCGCAATTGATGCGCCACGCCGAAACCAGATCCGTGCCAATCATTCAGCGACCCATTTGCTTCATGCGGCGTTGCGTAACGAACTGGGTGGACATGTGACGCAGAAGGGCAGTCTTGTCGCAGCCGAGCGTTTCCGTTTTGATTTCTCGCATCCGACTGCGCTGACTGCGGAGCAGATTGCCCTTGTCGAGGCGGAAGTGAATGCTCAAATCCGCGGTAACGCGCCAGTCTCCACCCGGCTGATGACACCCGACGATGCTATTGCTGCAGGTGCCATGGCGCTGTTCGGGGAGAAATATGGCGATGAAGTCCGCGTGCTGAC
>JANLST010000411.1:0-3280 GCA_031362505.1 Sphingomonadales bacterium | reverse complement strand
GCCCTTCGCATTCACCGCGCGGCGCACGAAATGGGAATCCGGACCGTGGCGGTCCATTCGACAGCCGACGTCGACGCCATGCACGTCCGGCTCGCCGATGAAGCGATCTGCATTGGCCCGCCATCGGCCAAGGACAGCTATCTCAACGTTCCGGCGATTATTTCGGCAGCAGAAATCAGCAATGCCGATGCCATCCACCCCGGCTATGGCTTCCTCTCCGAAAATGCGCGCTTCGCCGAAATCGTCGAGGAGCATAAAATTGCCTTTGTGGGCCCGAAGCCGGAACATATCCGGACGATGGGCGACAAGGTCCAGGCCAAGAAGACCGCCGGGGCATTGGGCATGCCGTTGGTTCCGGGATCAGACGGCGCAATTGACGATGTTGGCGAAGCCAAGAAGATCGCCAAGGACATCGGTTATCCGGTGATCATCAAGGCGGCATCGGGCGGCGGCGGGCGCGGGATGAAGGTCGTCAATTCCGAAGACGAACTCGAAACCCAGATGCTGCAGGCCGGAACCGAAGCGAAGGCCGCATTCGGCGATGCGACAGTCTATCTCGAAAAATATCTCGGCAATCCGCGCCATATCGAGTTTCAGGTCTTTGGCGATGGCAATGGCAATGCCATCCACCTTGGCGAGCGTGACTGTTCGCTCCAGCGGCGTCATCAAAAAGTACTTGAGGAGGCGCCCTCCCCCGTGATCAGTTCAGAAGAGCGGATGCGGATGGGCGGCGTCGTCTCAAAGGCCATGGCCGATATGGGTTATCGTGGTGCAGGCACGATCGAATTCCTTTGGGAAGATGGCAAATTCTACTTCATCGAGATGAACACACGCATCCAGGTCGAGCATCCGGTGACCGAGATGATTACCGGCTTCGATCTTGTTCGCGAGCAGATCCGCGTTGCCGAGGGGCGCGAGCTCTCCGTGACGCAGGAGATGCTCGAATTCCGGGGCCATTCGATCGAATGCCGGATCAACGCAGAAGACCCGCGCACCTTCGCACCGTCGCCCGGGCTGGTTACTGCCTATCATCCGCCAGGAGGAATGCACGTCCGCGTCGATAGCGGGCTTTATGCCGGTTATCGGGTGCCACCGCACTATGACTCGATGATTGCCAAACTCATTGTCTATGGCCGCACGCGCGAAAGTTGCATGATGCGGATGCGCCGTGCACTTGAAGAAATGGTGGTTGACGGGATCAAGACCAATATCCCTCTCCATCAGGATCTGTTACGGGCGCCAGACGTGATCAACGGTAATTATTCAATCAAATGGCTTGAAGATTGGCTCGCGGAAAAGGCAGAAGGCTAGGGCGTCGATGGTATTGAAAAAGGCAGTGATCACGGCAGGCGCAGGGTTGGTGCTGGCGTTTGCGAGCCCGGCATTGGGCGAAACCAAAAAGGCCACTCAACCCATTGACCTGCTCCCGCCTGCGCTGCAGGCTGTCGAGCCCGCAACCCTGCCGCCATCCCAGCCAGCGCAGGTTCTACCGGTGGCGATTCCTGCCGAGCCTGCTCCGGCCTGGACAATCGGCAATGCTTCGGCCCTGCTTACCGTAATCCAGGGTGTGGACGCCCGCGGATTGAACCCCACCGACTATGATCCTGATGCGCTGCGCGCGGCCATTACGGCTGGCGAAGGAGTGGCGCTGAACGATGTCGCTACGCTTTCGTTCACCAAATTGCTTGTCGATTTGCGAGATGGGCGGACACCGTTTCCGGCCCGCATACAATGGTTTGTGCGCGATCCCGATGCAACGAACTTCCCAACCGATGCGCTGCTTCGCACGGCACTTGCTAGCCATGACTTCGAAGGCGTGTTTGCCTCGGTCGAGCCGACACATCCCGACTATGCAGCGCTGAAGACCGCGCTTGCCACAACGAAAGATCCTGTGCGCCAACAGGTCATCAAGACCAATATGGATCGTTGGCGCTGGCTGCCTCGCGATCTGGGCAGGCGCTATGTCTATGTGAACGTGCCCGAATATATGGTTCGCGTTGTCGGGAAGGGTAAGAATATTGCCACCTATCGCGCGATCGTCGGCGCCCCAAAGACCGCGACGCCGCAACTCGATGCGAGCGCAATCGGGATGATCATCCATCCGACCTGGACCATCCCGCAAAGCATCATCAAGGAAAGCGTGGGGGCGCTGATCGCCAAAAACCCGGCTGCTGCCCGCGCGCGCGGCTATACGTGGACGGGCACAGGGAAAAACCTCTCGGTTGTGCAGAAGTTCGGCCCGGGTAATTCACTCGGCATGATGAAGATGGACATGCCCAATCCTCATGCGATCTTCCTTCATGATACGCCCTCACGCAATCTTTTCGAGCGCCCCGTCCGCGCCCTGAGCCACGGCTGTATCCGCACCGATCGGGCGGTCGAGTTCGCGATCCTGATGTCAATTCTGCAGGCTGATTTCGATCCGCACGAAGCTGCCGACATTTTCAAGCGTGGGTTGAACGATCGGATTCCATTCACCGATCCCGTTCAGGTTTTCATCAACTATTTCACAATAGCGAGCACGGGCGACGGCAGGCTCAACAGCTTTGCGGACATTTACGGGCGGGACGCGCCGGTGATCGCCTCCTTTGCCCAACCGAGGCAGGACAAGATTGCGACTCCGCCACCGGTCATTGTGCCGATCGAGGCGCCGGGAGCCTAAATCTTGTCGGAAAAGATCAGCCGACCCGGTCCCAACCGTGCAATGATTTGCATCAGATCGTCTTCGGGAAAGGCAAAGCAGCCGTCGCTGCGGCCCAGCTTGCCCCATTTCTCGATCATGTCGGGATTGGCATACCATGCGCCGTGGACCACGATGGCGCGCGCTTCGGCGTTGCAATTGTCCGGATCAAGCCCGTAAAGCCGCATCGAAGGGCCGTGGATGCCTTCATACCAGGTATGCGTCAGAAAGGCCCCGCGTGAAGACGCGAATGATTCAAACTCATTGGAAAATTTGCGGACGACCCCTTCATGCTCCGGATCAGATCCCCGTCCATGCGCGACGAGGAATGGCCGCACCTTGCCGGCGACCATATCAACCACGAAAAAGCGCGGTTCGCTGGACGGGAGACTGAAATCCGCTATTCCTACAGTGTCACGCAGCCATATGGCGGATTTGTTGCGGGTCAGTTCACGATGGGCAATAAAACGAAGCCGGTCGTCATCGACAGCCGCCAGCGCCGGCGCAGGCACAATTGCCAGCGCAGCGGTTCCAGCCACAAATTGTCGACGGTTCACAATCATCCCGCAATCAATCTCCAAATCGATACAGGCTTCAATA
>JANLST010000397.1:0-2548 GCA_031362505.1 Sphingomonadales bacterium | reverse complement strand
CAACGATCAGTTGATCCAGTGTCCGTCCCAAATCTGCTGCAAGTCGCATGGCTTCTGCCGCGTCGACATTGTCATCGCGCTGGATCAGGCGCGCGAGAATGAGCTGGCGGAGGAGCGGTTCAACGGCGGGAGGAAGCGGCTCTGCGTCCAGGATATCCAGCGCGGCACCCGTATTTTCGTCCAGCTCACTGTCCCCCAGCGCTACCAGTCGAGGTAACAAGAGGCCATTTTCAGCTTGCCGGACAAACGCGTCCCGAATCGCCTGGCCGGCGCGATTGTTGGGGACCAGGATCATCCCACGCGCCAGGACCATGCGATCGGCGCCAAACTGCGCGAGAAGCCCCGCCACGAGCGCATCGGCAAAGGCCCGGATCGGCGGGATCGTATAGACAGCCGGCCCGCGCCGGTTACCCATCGGCAAGCATCGTTTCTGTTTTCTGGATTGAGGGCGGTGTCCCGACGTCGAACCATAGTCCCTGGTGCACCACTCCGAAGCATCGGCCTTCGGCAATAGCGCGGTCCCAGAAGATATTGGTGGAAAAGGCTTCTCCCGGCGGGTCCCTGAGCAAACGTTGCGACAGCATCTGGATACCGGTCCATACATAAGGAGCTACGCGACCCGGCTTCCTGCGCGACAGCCGGCCCCACGGGTCCATATGAAAATCACCGCGACCAAGATGGTTGTTCGCACGAGCCAATGGAACGAGAAGCATCAGCGCATCCATCCGGTCATCGTCCCAGTGCGAGGCCAGCAACCTGATGCCGTCCATAGGGCCGTCCACCCAGATGTTGTCCGTATTGACGCAAAGGAAGGGATCATCTCGCAGCAACGGCTTGGCCTTCATCAGGCCGCCGCCCGTTTCGAGCAAATGATCACGCTCATCGGAGACAACGACCTCCAGATCGCCTGCGCGGGATTTGAGATGCGCTTCAAGCGCGTCAGCGAAATAGTGGACATTGACCACAACACGCCCGACTCCGGCGGCGCGCAAATGATCAAGGACATGATCAAGCAGCGTTGTACCGGCAACTTCGATAAGCGGCTTTGGGCGTGTCGCGGTCAAAGGACGCATGCGAGTGCCTTTTCCCGCCGCCATAACCATTGCTGTCGCCGGAACCCTTGCATCAAGCTTGGGGCTGACCTTGAAAATTTTTCCTGCGCGACTCATTCAGCGAACTCGGTCCAGGCAGAAGCGCGTTTTTCCATCGGAATATTCGCGTTCATCCAGACCCTTGCTGGCTCGAGTGCGGGTTGCTTCAGGCTGCGCTCGACATAGGCCCAGACGCGTGACTGGAATGCCCGATAGCGCGGCTTGCCGTCGCGCTTCCAAAGCCTTGTGAAGATCCCCAGTATCTTGAGATTACGCTGGACCCCGAGGATGTGATAAGCTGTCTCGAATTCGTCTCCGGTGTTGCCGAGACCAAGATAATGGTCGAGCATTTCCCGTTCGACTTCCGGCGACACGGTCCGCCTTGCATCCTGCAGCATCGACACGAGATCATAGGCGGGATGCCCGGCCAATGCATCTTGGAAATCGAGGAGACCCAACCGATCCCGACCCTGACGCCCTTTGAGAAGCATGATATTTTCGGCATGATAGTCTCGCAATACGGTCACGGGCTGCGCTTGCGCGGCGACGACCGGCTGGAGCAATGCCTCCCACAGTTGCACATAATCAGCCGCATCGGGTTGCAGGTCGACGGCGGGACAATACCAATCAATGAAAAGTCCAAGTTCACGTTGATAATCGGCCATGGCATAGGGCGCGATCGCCATTGCCGGTCGTGTTGCGAGGTCCGCCAACAATTCGACTACGTCGCGATACAAGGCGCGCTCAAGGGAGAGATCGGCATCAAGCGCTTCGCGCATTCGTTCTCCGCCAAAATCCTCGAGCAGCACAAGGCCAAGGTCGAGGTCTGCGGCAAGAATATGCGGCGCCGAAAAGCCTTGCCCGACAAGCCATTCGGCAACCGCGATGAATGGCCGGGGATCTTCCTGCGGTGGCGGCGCGTCCATCAGCACCGCAGTTTTTCCATCCTGAACCACCCGGAAATAGCGACGAAAGGATGCATCTCCGGCAAGTGGCAATATCTGGGCGGTCGGCCAGCCAGCGCTGACCAGAAAATCGGGCGCAGATGAAGGCGGGATCATTGAAATGGACATCGTGACTCCCAAGACGGCGGCACCGAAACTGTCAAGCGCCTGCCGCCATCCCCATAATCCTTCAGCGTGATTTTCAAGGCATTCGGCCAAAGCCGATCGCCGAGCCTTTCCGGCCATTCTATGAGCAAGACAGAGTCACAAAGGGCATCATCGAGTCCTAGCTGTTCCGCCTCTGCCGGGCCATCCAGCCGGTAGAGATCAACATGCCAGACGGATAGCCTAAGCAAAGGCGGTGCATAGGGGATGACGAGCGCAAAACTCGGGCTTGCCACCTCCCCTTCGAAGCCAAGACCGGCAAGAATGCCGCGTGCAAACGATGTCTTGCCGGCTCCCAGATCTCCCGACAAGGCGATCACATCACCCGGTTGCAACAGCGGGGCCAAA
>JANLST010000383.1:0-2642 GCA_031362505.1 Sphingomonadales bacterium | reverse complement strand
CATTCAGCAGCTTATTTCAGACCTGATTTCGCTGTCGCGGTTCTCCCAAACATTCCATATGGAATCCAATAAAATGCATTTAAAAGAACTAAAAAAGAAGACCCCGGCAGAACTCGTCGAGATGGCGGAAGAGCTGGGTGTCGAGGGCGCCTCGACGCTCCGCAAACAGGACCTGCTGTTCGCAATTCTCAAGGTCGAAGCCGAAAATGGCACCCAGATTATGGGCATGGGCACGATCGAAGTGCTCCAGGATGGCTTCGGCTTCCTGCGGTCGCCCGAAGCCAATTATCTCGCTGGACCGGACGATATCTATGTCTCGCCCAACCAGGTTCGCAAGCATGGGCTGCGCACCGGTGACACGGTTGAAGCCGAAATTCGCGGGCCAAAGGACGGCGAACGCTATTTTGCGCTGAACAAGGTGACGGCGATCAATTTCGACGACCCAGATGTTGTCAGGCACAGGGTTAATTTTGACAATCTCACGCCACTTTATCCGGACGAGAAACTCAATCTTGATACGCTTGACCCGACCGTCAAGGACAAGTCTGCACGCGTCATCGACATCATCTCGCCGCAGGGCAAAGGCCAGCGCGCCCTGATCGTGGCACCGCCACGAACCGGAAAAACCGTGCTTCTGCAGAACATTGCCAAGGCGATTACGGACAATCATCCTGAAGTGTTCCTGATCGTCCTCCTTGTCGATGAACGGCCCGAAGAAGTCACCGATATGCAACGCTCGGTGAAGGGCGAAGTCATTTCCTCGACGTTTGACGAGCCTGCGCAGCGTCACGTCCAGGTGGCCGAAATGGTGATCGAAAAGGCCAAGCGTCTTGTCGAGCACAAGAAGGATGTGGTCATCCTTCTCGATTCAATCACACGTCTCGGTCGCGCCTACAACACTGTCGTTCCGTCTTCGGGCAAGGTGTTGACCGGTGGTGTGGACGCCAATGCACTTCAACGTCCAAAGCGCTTTTTTGGTGCGGCACGCAACATCGAGGAGGGCGGCTCGCTTTCGATCATCGCAACTGCCTTGATTGATACAGGCAGTCGGATGGACGAAGTGATCTTCGAGGAGTTCAAGGGCACGGGCAACTCGGAAATTGTCCTTGACCGCAAGGTTTCGGACAAGCGCATTTTCCCTTCACTGGATGTTGGCAAGTCCGGCACGCGCAAGGAAGAATTGCTGGTCGAGAAGGGCAATCTGTCGAAAATGTGGGTGCTCCGCCGCATCCTCATGCAGATGGGCACAGTCGACGCGATGGAGTTTCTGCTCGACAAGATGAAGGATTCGAAGACCAACGAGGATTTCTTCGATTCAATGAATCAGTAGGACAGCCGCGTGATTCTCGAACATGCATTGCTGCAGGTTCGGTCAGGCCAGGAGGCTGCGTTTGAAACGGCTATGGCGGAAGCCAAACCGCTGATCGCGGCATCGCCGGGCTATATCGGCATGGAAGTTCGTTGTGCGATCGAGCGGCGGGGCCAATACCTGCTTATTGTGTGCTGGGAATCGATCGCCCACCACCGCAATGGATTCCGGCAATCGGACCGCTATCAGGAATGGAGGGCGTTGCTCCATCATTTCTATGATCCAATGCCGACGGTTGAGTATTTCGGAGACTCGCTATGATGGATTTTGCCGACGTTTTTACTGCGGCCGGCATGGCGACGCTGTTCCAGGTGATATTGATCGACCTCACGATGGCGGGCGACAATGTTGTTATCATGGGCACGCTTGCGTCGGGGTTGCCGGACAAGGATCGCAGACGCGTCCTGATGTTCGGCGTTGGCATGGCGCTTGTTTTCCTTATCGGCTTCGCACTGGTCGCGACTTGGCTTCTGAAGGTCACTGGGCTTTTGTTGGCGGGCGGCCTACTGTTGCTGTGGGTCGCATACAACATGTATCGCGAGCTTCGTCCGGTTCGGGTCGTGATCGCCGACGATCCTGATACGCCGACGGTTGAGGGGCCGCCAGCAACAAAGACATTCCTCCAGGCTGCGATTCAGGTGACGCTGGCGGATCTTTCCATGAGTCTGGATAACGTCCTGGCTGTTGCCGCCGCTGCACGCGAGCATCCCACGGTGCTTTTCTTCGGACTCGCTTTTTCTGTGACCCTGATGGGTCTTGCAGCCAACCTCGTGGCGAAACTCGTTCAGAGATATCACTGGATTGCCTGGATCGGGCTTGTCGTGATTCTTTATGTTGCGCTGAACATGGTCTGGGAGGGTTCGCACCAGATCGCGCCCTTGATTGTATCCCGTTTCGTCTGACGTTAGGGCTCTCGATATGGATTATTCGAGTTTGTTTGACCCCGCGTCAGTCAGCGCATTTTTCCAGATTCTGATGATCGACATTGTCCTTGCTGGCGACAACGCGATTGTTGTGGGAGCGTTGGCTGCCGGTCTGCCCGAAGCCGATCTCAAAATGGTCATCCTTTTTGGCGTGCTGGCCGCGCTTGTGCTTAGAATCATCTTTGCCCTGACGGTCAGCCAGTTGCTCAGCATAGTCGGATTGGTGTTGGCGGGCGGCCTGTTGCTCCTTTGGGTGGCCTGGCGCATGTTCCGAGAGTTGCATCACGGCGGCGAAAGTCCGGGGTCGCCGGAGATTTCCGGAGACGAACATTCCGGCGTCGTCGCGCGCA
>JANLST010000375.1:0-9962 GCA_031362505.1 Sphingomonadales bacterium | reverse complement strand
CTCTCCTGCCAAAGGCGTTCATCCAGCATATCGGCATCGGCGATCAGCAGCGCGTGCCCCTTTCCGATCCGGCAATTGGCGATCAGTCGTTCGGATTCCAGACGGCAGCCCGGTTTCACAACCCTCCAGGTCCCTGCCCAGGCAACAGCGATCTGCCTATTTCCAACAGTGTAACTCTGCTTTGGACCAGCATCGTTCATTTCCGCGCTTTCAAGGACCAGGCCCCAATGCGCCAGCAGGGGATCGAGCAATCCGATTGATGGTGCCCGCCTCGGATCCCCCAAGGGCAAATCGCCAGGCCACAGCAGTTCGGGATCAGTGAACACCAGAACCCGACCACCGCGGCGCACCCAGGCATCCAGAGCGACGAGTTCCTGTCCCGAAAGCCCGCGCGGTTGTGCGAGAACGAGAATGCGATTGCCAGCCAGAGAGTCCCCGTCGAGTCGGGCGAGCGGCACGAGTTCGTATTTCGACGAGAGTGTCCGCACAATCGCCGCCCGCTGATCGAGTCCATTGATGATGGTGGCTGGGTCAGCCGATGTTCCGAAAAGCGGCAAGGCCGTCATGACGGCAACCTGGCTACCGGCAGGCAAGGCTGGAGGTTTCTGGCATGCAGAGGCGACTGGACTCAGGAAAAGCAGCGCGCAGCAAAACCGAATATGGTCAGGGCTTGGAAGGGGCAGGCGCTGGAGTCGTGACATTCTCTGTCGGAGCGCCTGGCGCAACGCCAAGGTCCGCCAGCGGTTCATCCTTCGATTTGTCGGAATTGTCGACGCTTGGTGCCGGTCGATTGCCGACAACCTGATCGTCGACTGTTTTCAGCACGGCGGTAGCAAGTGCGACGATCAACAGCACGACGGCAAGGCCGGTCAGGCCGACCCGAACGCGTTGCATTCCGTCGCGACGCTTTTCGTTTGCCATGTGCCGATCTCTCCAGTCCGGCCATTATCATTGATACGCGACCACCCGACAGCGTCAGGCTGCCGGCGTGGAGAATAGAGACAAGCCCTTCGATTGCAACCATTCTGCATTGTAGAGCGTGGAAAGGTAGCGAAACCCGGTATCGCACAGGATTGTGACGATCGTCTTGCCCGGCCCCAATTGCCGGGCGAGGGCGATCGCACCCGCAACATTGATGCCCGAGGACAGGCCGAGACACAGTCCTTCTTCGTGGAGCAAGCGGCGAACCCAATGCAAGCCTTCCTCATCGGAAATGCGAAACTGGGTATCGATTGGCGCACCGTCAAGATTGGCAGTAATCCGGCCTTGTCCAATCCCTTCAGCAACGGAATTGCCTTCCGACTTCAACTCGCCATTGGAGTAATAGCTATAGAGCGCTGCTCCGTGCGGATCAGTGAGCGCAATGACGATATCCTCATTCTTCGCCTTGAGCCCAAGCCCCACGCCAGCAAGCGTGCCGCCGGTGCCGACGGAACAGGTAAAGCCATCCACCATGCCGCTGGTCTGCTCCCAGATTTCTTCTGCCGTGCCGTGAATATGCGCCTTGCGGTTCGCGATATTGTCAAACTGGTTGGCCCAGAGCGCGCCCGGCGTTTCTTCCGCAATCCGGCGCGATGTATGCACAAAATGTCCGGGATTGGAAAACGGTGCAGCGGGCACAAGGACAAGTTCCGCTCCCAATGCACGCAACGTATCCATCTTCTCGCGGCTTTGAGTCTCGGGCATCACGATGGTCGTGCGATAACCCTTGGCATTGGCGACGAGCGCAAGGCCGATGCCAGTATTGCCGGCAGTCCCCTCTACAATCATCGCACCTGGCAAAAGCTGACCCCGCTCCTCGGCATCCTCGATAATGTAAAGCGCCGCACGGTCCTTCACTGACGCACCGGGATTCGCATATTCGCACTTGGCCAGAATTTCACAGCCGGTTTCAGTCGAAGGGCCTTCGAGCCGCACAAGGGGCGTGTTGCCGATCAGCGCGAGCGTGTTGTTGATTATCGTCATGCCAACCTGATTACCGCGCCTGAGCCAGCCAGTGCAAGCAAGCGATCCTTTAGGCTCGCCTAACGGGGCATTGCACCGAACATCTCGGCCTCAATCAGTGCGGGCGGGACAATCCCGACGGCCATTACACGGGCGATAACATCTCCCATGACGAAAGGTTGGCCGGTTTGCTCCGCTTCATGGGACGCCTTTGCAATCAGCCGGTCCAACTGGAGCTTGCCGACGATATAGCTGGGCCCATAACCGGGCTGGCGCAGGTACAAGAGCTGTTCGAACCCGACGAGTTTGTTGGCCGCGTTCGACCAATGCCGCGGCGTCCATTCGGCGTGAAACTGGCCCGCCTGGCGAAGGTCGATCTCGTTCGCCTGCACGCGAAGCGAGGCGAGGCCACGCGCAGCGCGGTTTGCGAGCATGATCCAGACCAGCTCGCGACCGTGGGGAATATCGTCATAAAGCCCGGCCTGCATGACGATCTCTTCCATCGCCGTGGCAAAACCTTCAGACCGGTCTTCGAAGATATTGAACAGCGGTGCGACACGGCGGATCGGGCTCGAGCGCGGTTCATATTTCAGGCGCGCGAGTTCGATCCAGTGGGTGGAGTGAGACAGCAGGGGCAGCGGATCGAGCGCCGTGCCGTGCGAAAAGAAATCGCGGTCTGCAAGGGGAACATAGCTGCTGGTCTGCGCCTCCATCGCCGTCCGGAAATACGGCTTGTCGGGGACCAGGCCGGTGGCGACAAGGAAATCGTTGAACCGAGCGGTCTTGGCTTCCGCCATTTTCCGGTACGCGGCGGGATCATCGATCGGCGTGATCGGCGGCAGGTTCCGATTGCGCACTTCTTCGAGACGGAGCGACGAAAGCGCGCGATCGAGTTCGCGTTGCAGCAATAGCCGTTGCTCGTCCCATCCATAAGGCGACATTTGGACATTCGCGGCATACCAATCGTAGTTCGCCTTGCCGACGCCGGATGGCCCGGTCTTGCCCGGCGCTTCGGCAGCGACCCATTGCGCAAACATGTCGGTTGCCAACTTTGCTTTCGCGATGGCCTGGCGCAACGCCGGGCTCGCGCCCTTCATCGTCGCAGGCTTCCTGCCTTCAAGCGTGCGCATGACCAACGTGCCATTCTCAAGCGCGGAGAGCGTTTCGCCCTGCTCCTTGAAGGCGCGGTTACCATAGACCCACAAATCCTTGGCATTGCTTCCGGCAAGATTGATCCGGGCATCCTCAAGCATCTTGGGGATTGCACCGATCAGGCCAGCCAGCCGCCGGTCATCGGCGCGCGAAAGCGGATAGGCAAACGCGTAAAGATCGATGTTCGGACTGGCCGACGGGCCCTCATGCGCAGGCACGTCGCTCTCTTCGCCAAACACCGTCTGATAAAAACTCGGATCGCGCGCCCACGGGGCAAGAACGCGCAGATTGAAATCGAAGCCGTTCATTTCGGCTTCGACCAAGCGGTAATCGACACGGGCCGATTCCGGCCAAGCCGCCACGTCGATGGCCTTCAGCCGATCGCGATACTTTGGGAGGTCTGCGGCCTTTTGAGCCATTGCTGCCTTGCTGTAGTCTGGCACACCGGCCGTTATCTGGGGAGCAACAAACCTTCGCCAGTCTTCGAACAGCTTTACGAGATCGGCATGATTGGCGGGCATGCCGCTGGCGGCGGTTTCCATCTGGGGATTAGGTTCGATGGCAGCAAAACTCGCACCCGGCCCTGCCAGCAGCAAAGCACCCATAAACGAATACCAAACCCGCATCCTGATCCCCTTCATCGTCAAAGCGACGCATCCTGCATGATTGTCAAAGGCGTATGACAATACCTTGATCCGGCGGCGCAGATCCCTTCAGCGTTGTCGCAAACGCCGCTTCGGCTGCAGCAAGTCCGCGCCGTTCGTCCACCGTCATGAACCCGTCAGTCGACTCCAGGAAGGCGCGCCACGCGCCATTATAGGAGGCGGTGAATGCGTCCATGCCCATTTCCTTGATCGCAGCCGTCATGTGATCGGGTGCGAAGAAAAGGATCGGAGCGGGCCCGGGCATCGTCGAAGCTTCGCGCTGCCCGCGCGCATCGACATGGGTCGCGCCAACGAGGCAGCTATATTTGAGGCCATCGCCGATCGCTTCATGAATCGCATGGAGCACCGCGCCATTTCCTGCGAAATCAACCGAGACCGCATTGCTTCCGGCCAGTCGTCCGATTTCGTCATAGGTCAGGACTTCATCATAGAGTCCGCTTTTATTCACGAACGCCAGATTGCCCGCCGAGGTCAGTCCGATCCGTTTGATCTGCGGTGCCTTGGCACCCGCAACATGGGCCAACGCAAGTGCTGTCTTCGAAGAGGCGCTCGTCATCACCAACGTGTCAGCCCCGAACCAGTTCTCCTTTGCAAACATCGCCTCGATCAGGAAACTGGTTCCGAACAGCGGCTGGAAAATCATCCTGTGTGCCTCGCGCGCCGGATCATGCGTCGGATCGCCTCCAAGGCGACGATACTGGTTGTAAACCGGGCTCATCGCCTGACGATGGGCAGCCATGTCGCTAAAGGTTCCGTTTGACACATTGCCCGGTTCGACGAGCAAGTGACTGGCCATCGGGAGATAGCCATAAACGCGTTCACCTACAGCGATATCGGCATTTGCAGAGCTTTCCACAACGGCATGGCCCCACATCGGCACGATCCCCCAACCTTCTGGCGCGGGAAAGAAATTCCAATATCCAAACGCGTCACCAGCGACGGCATAGGTCACATTGTTCGCAGTCACTGCGAAGCTCTCGACACGAAGCAGAGCCGCTCCCGGTGCAAGCTCCGGCGTCTCCTCCGAGCGTCGCTCAGTGGTCGTCAATTCGTCCTTCTTGACCAGCACCGCTTCAACCATTGATTCTCTCCTTTTCATCCGTTGATCTTGTAGTAATCGGCAACGCGATCAAGCGCCAGCGTCAGGACCAGTCGGCCAGCACGCGTCGGCCAGCCGAGCGCCTGTTCCGCGACGGGCACGCTTTCGCCAGCGCATACGACGCGCCAGAGTATATCTCCCAGCCCCGGGCCTGCCGCCGCAATGCCGCCATGAAACCGGTTTCGCGCATCGATCTGTGCCAGAGTCGCAGCGCCATATTGGCTCGCGCCCCGAGGAGTCTTGCTGATGGGCGGCGAATCCCAAGACATGACGATCCTTTGCGGCAATGCACCGCGTTCATAATCTCGACGCAGATTCTCGCCCGCTGCCATTTGCCGATTCGTGACAAGCCTGCGTGCATGGAGCCAGCCAAGCGGCGATTCCGCCAGGTTGACGCGCACGCTTCTCACCTTTCGCGCCGCCGGGCTTTGACCGTCCTGCGGAAGAGACCGCTCGACCATTATCTGTTTCACTCAACTCTCCAAGCTCGAATCACCTGAATTTGTCCTTGCCACGAGGGCTCATCTGTAGGAAAGTGAAAAACCAGATTGGTTATTTCGATTTTGAGGTCCGTGATGATTACTGCCATCCGCGAAGTGCGCCGTGCAAAGGGACTGACCCTTGCTGACGTCGCGGAACGCTGTGTTCCCTCGACAACAGCACAAACAATCGGGCGGCTCGAAACGGGAACAAGGACGGTGTCGGTGGGCTGGCTCAACAGGATCGCGAAGGCGCTTGAGGTGGAGGCGGCCGATCTCGTCAAACTGCCCGAACGCGCGGATCTGCCGGTTGCTGCGATCCTGGGAACCGACGGCGCCAGCGCGCCGCGCCATCCTATCGTCATTGCCCCGCCTTTGCCCGGTATGGGCACCATCTCGATATTGGTTGATTCAAGTGTTGGTGAGTATCGAACGGGCGATGAAATCTGGTGTGATCGCTACCCGCCCGAAAGGTTCGGCCAGGCGCTGAACCGCGACGTTCTCCTGCCTCGACCGGCCGGTCGCTTCATTTTCGGCCGACTGATCGGACGCGAAGGAAACCGCCTGCAAATCCTGCCCTTGGGTTCAGGGGGAAAGCAGCAGATCATCGAGGATCCCGCCTGGATGGGTGTCGCAATCAGGCTCGTTCGCGGCCTCTAGCGTGCGATGAATCAAGCATCCACCTGGTTAACAGCCATCCCCCCGTATGCCGTTTTGTTTTGACACCGTGCGCCTGCGGATTGGGTGTACGCTGCAACGCAGGAATTTCTCGATCGCAGCATTGGCAAGTTCCGGCCTTTCCATTGGTGCCCAATGTCCAACGCCAGGCAGACGAACAATCGAAATTCCAGGGGCATAGTCTTCAACCCGCGTCAGGAAATCCTCGACGAACGTCTGGTCAGCATCGCCCCAGAGAAGGAGCGAAGGGACGGTGATCTTCTGACCTTGCTTGGGCCAGTCGTATGACGGGTTCAGATCGGCAAAACCCGTCAAATTTGCGCGGTACCAGTTCATCCCGCCATGAATAGCGCGCGGATCGGACAAGGCTGAGCGAAACAGGTTCGCTTCCTCCTTGCCAAGCATCCCCGACGAAATAAGCCCGCCATAGGCTTGCTGCCAGATACGCTCCGGCGCACCGGATGAGATGACCGATGCCAGGGTCAAGGTTCGGAATAGCTGCATGTAGTGCGATCGTGCCTGCTGTTCCGGGCTGGTGCGGACAAGATCGAGGAACAGGTTATAGGGCGGTGCGCTGAGGCCGATTACTGCATTGAGCCGGTCAGGATAGGCCAGAGCATAGGCAAAGGACAGCGCGGCGCCCCAATCATGGCCGATCAGGATGAACCGCTTCTTCCCGTTCAGATGTCGCGCGAGAGCATCAAGGCCGGCCACCAGTTTGTCGATCCGATACGGCTCCATCGCTTCCGGCTTGGCGGATAGGTTCGCGCCCAAGCCATCGATTGCAACAACCCGATACCGCGTCTTGAGCCGTTCCATCTGGTCGAAGAACGAAAACCAGAACGACGGAAACCCGTGATAGAGAATGACGAGCGGGCCCTTACCTGCCTCGACATAGTGAAGGCGATTGTCGCCCGTCCCGAAATAGCCCTCGGAATAGCGCGCCGGCCCTTTGCCAACCGAGTTGGCGTAGGTGACCGCAGGGTCGGGTGCTGATGGAGCGGCGAAAGCCTTGGTATGAAGAAGGGGCATTTGAAACGCGATCAGGATGAGGAGGAACTGGAAGAGTTGAGCCTGCCGTTTAACGGTCATTACCGAAATCTATCTTTTATTATAAAATACGTCAATAACTCAGTGATGCCCGGAAGGGGGCACGCCAAAAAAGGGCCAATTCTGTCAAAGCCCTCAAGGTCAGGATGCGCGCGCCCCCTGTCCAACTGTTCAAATTATGGTATCGGGCTGACATGGCAACACTAGCGGCTCCGAAACGGACACGACTCAGTCCGGAAAGACGCCGGTCGCTGATCCTTGATCACACCGCGGATATTGTCGCGCGGGATGGCATCGCACAGCTCAGCATTGAGCAGATCGGCAAGGAAGCCGGCATCAGCAAGTCGCTCGTCTATGCCTATTTCCCCAACCTGACCGAACTGTTGCGAGCCTTGTACCAACGCGAGATGCGTCGGCTACGCAGATTGCAGGATGAAGCGGCTTCGAGCGCGAACACGTTTGAAGAACTGGTCCGGTCGACCACGCATGTCTACCTCACCTACATCAAGGAACGCGGCCTGATCATTGAGCGGCTCCAGTCCGAACCGAGCGTTTCCAATTTGCATGATCCCACCGAGTACAGCCGCGATGCCGCGGTAAGTTATCTGGCCGATATTGCCGCTGCCCATTTCAAACTGCCACCCGAAATCGCACGGGCCGCGACGGACATTTCCTTTGGCCTTCCGGCTTCTGCCGGGTCTTACCTAAATCGGCACGCCCTCGATTTTCAGACGCTCGAGGACCTGACTGTGACCATGATCATTGGTGCGTTCACCCATTTGGCCAGCGAATTCACTATCCGCAAAGAGCCACTGAAGCGGCAATAACTACATCGGGAATATCGTGTGTCCGCCGTCGAGCACCAGGCACTGGCCTGTCATCAATCGACTCTCTGTCGATGCCAGAAAGACGGCAATCCCTTCCACATCTTCAAGCTTGCCGATCTCGCCCGATGCTGCGCGGCGTCGCGCGGCATCCTGGAAATACTGAGGCGTATCCATAGACATCTCGGTCTCGATAAAGCCAGGCAGAATGGCATTGGCCTGAATCCCGGCGCGTCCATATTCAATGGCGAGCCCGCGAACCAGTCCCTGCACCGCGGCCTTGGTCGTAGAATAGCCCGTCGCCATGGGAATGCCGATGATGCCGGCAATCGAGGACGTCACGATCAACTTGCCCGGACGCTTGTTCGCCAACCAATATCCCGTCGCCAACTGGAAGGTGCCGATGACGCTCGTCAAATTGAGGTCGATGGTTGTCGCCCAATCGCCGGCGCTCAACTTGTGAAATGGGCCGCGGACGCCTGAACCTCCTGCATTTGCAAAGCAGCTGTCAATGTGTCCGAATTGTTCAACGGTCTTGCCAAAGGCCGCTTCACGGGAAGCAGCGTCGGTCACATCGCATTGAAAGGATCGTGCTGTCCCGCCCAACGCCGTCAATGCATCGACGGCCGCCGCATTCTTGTCTTCGTTCCGGCCCCAGATCGCTACGCTCGCTCCGGCTTTCACGAGACCCTTGGCCATCGCCAGCCCAAGCCCGCCATTGCCTCCGGTGACCAAAGCGACATGGCCTGAAAGGTTGAACATTTTTCCATCCATTGTCGGTCGTGGTCCTTTTATTTTCCGGTAGTTTTGCGATGAAGTTCAAGGCCCGTTTTCCGGTCGCGCCGGAAGAGCCGCGGGAAACAGTCGTCCTAGCCGTTATTATATAAATCGTCAAGAACGATCCGTATTATTGACGTTTTCCCGATAGTTTTGATGCCCCGGTGAATCAGGATGTGCGCCAAACCGCGACGTCGGCGGCGGCAAGTGTCGGCGATCCTATGATGAATTGGGGCCTGCCGAATTGCTCAAGCGTGATGGACTCGCTGCCATAATTGAACGCGAAGCAATGCCCTCCGGCGTGCCGAATCCGCAAGCCCCGAGCGCCAAGGTCGATCGTTTCAACCGACGCCTCATGCGCGGCGCGGCGCAAGATTTTGTCCAGCAAGGCGGCGTCAGGCCATGCTGCAAGATAACGGACGCGGCCATTCGCAAAGACGACTCCGTGTCCATTCTCCAAAATATCTTCAGCGGCCAATTCGGTTTCGACATGTTCAAGCCAATGGTTGACGGTAAATCCGTTGCCTGGTTCGGATACGCCATCCCGCAACGATTCCACGCGCACCACCTTGATCGGAATGAGCGACTGGAGCGCGCCAGGCGCCAGGTCGGTCGGAATTGCAAACGATTTAGTCTTGCTGCCCGTCCGGGGCCCGATCACAACTGGCCCGTCAAACGCCGACAATTGCGCGACCAATCCATCCGGAAGAATCGGAAGCGAGGGGATCACAACCATCCTGTAGCCTTCGAGCGAGGCACCGGGCGGGAGAATATCCACATTGAGACCGAGTTGGCGCAACCCCGAATAGAATTCGAACGCCAGCCTCAATGCACTGAACCCGCGACCCTGCGGCTGGATGCTCGTCACCCAATCGCTTTCATATGAAAAGATCAACGCGACCGATTTGGGAGGCCCGCCAACCGGGCCGATTGTGGCAATGTCGGCTGCAGCCAACCGTGCCTCGTGCGCACCGATATCATCGACGCGATCCGGGCGGAGCAGGCCGGCATGCATCTGTTCCTGGGCGAACGGCGCCTGACGCCAGCGGAAATAGCTGACCAGTTCCGCGCCATGTGCCATCGCCTCCAGCGTCCAGAGCCGAACCATGCCCGGCAGTGGCGCCGGATTGAAACGCGCCCAGTTTACCGGACCGGGTTGCTGTTCCATCACCCACCAGCGGCCCTGCTCGTTGCAGCCACGATAAAGGTCATGATGGAAAGCCGCGATATCAGGGTGGCCTTGGCGCAAAAAGGCCTTCTTTTCGTCTTCGGAGAACCAGAATTGTTCGAGGAA
>JANLST010000422.1:0-1708 GCA_031362505.1 Sphingomonadales bacterium | reverse complement strand
GAAGACCTCCGAGGCCACTTTGAAATTTGTCTATCTTCTTTTCCTTCAGAAAAGAGATATGCGCCGTCACTGACGCTCCGGCGTGATCAGCTCCGGTAGGTAGCTATTAATAATCCTATCACATCAGAGAGAGTGGGACCTGAGTGAATTGATTCCCAATTCGATCACACTCCCCGGCGTTATTACCGACCCTTCGGGCCGGTGGGAAAAAGCTGACCGCTACGCGGTCCGCTTTTTCTGCTTCCTTCTAACGTAAGGAGATGGTTCCATACATAATCCTCGGGGTTAGTCTTATGAAGTGGGGAACGAGACAGTTCCAGACTCCTCAGGCATTCTCAAATTTCTCAGGCATTTTCAAATCCGTCAGGCATTTCGCTATATCCCGGCGCTCAGATCGAGGTGTCGTTGGCGGTGAAGCGACGGCTTGAGCGTTGCGTTGTTGCTCATTTGCGAGCCCAGTTTATGGGATCGTTACATTTGCAGACGCTTGTGAGCATATGAAATCCATGGGCCGAGCGATACAAGGCAGATGATGGTGCCGGCGCGTGCTTGGGGCCATTCTGCAATCCGGTTTCTTAGGAGTCCCGCCATGCTGGACATTGGAGAAGCCGTCTTGCCATGCCCAGTTGCTTTTGCTCCACCTCTGGAAGGAAGGTGCGGGAGCCAGAAGACGCGACATTGGTGTCCGCTGTTATCGAGCCAGGTCGCATTCGAGCGCGCTTGTGTGGTCGAGCTACCCAAACATCAAAATCGGAATGATTGCTGCCCGGGCGCGATGGGAACAACTTGAGCCGAGTGGTTGGTCAGCAGAACTGTCTCCATGCAAAGACTGATCTGAAAGTCATGTGGTGTTGACCATCACCTATCGCTCGTCATCAGGGGCACAAAAAGCGGCTACTGCGAACACATGTTGCCCACCAAATACATGCCGATGCTATCCATGTTGGAGCGAACATGTTGGAGTCGACGAAGGGGTGTGATGACC
Source organism: Sphingomonadales bacterium (assembly GCA_031362505.1). GTDB lineage: Bacteria > Pseudomonadota > Alphaproteobacteria > Sphingomonadales > Sphingomonadaceae > Aquisediminimonas. The sequence goes on along the minus strand of JANLST010000422.1, from coordinate 723 downwards.
AATGTCCAGCTCGTGAACCAGCCGGGCACAAACTTTCTTCGCCTGTCGGGATACGGCTGAGTTTGGATAATGGGATCTAAGAAGTCCGGGATTGGAAAGGTAATGACCAACCGGATGGTGCCGATCAGGCGGAAATTTGGCTGGCTGTGCCATCCACGAGCGGGCGACAAGGCCGAGCAGCCCCGGCAAAGTCATCAGCTACGGAAAAATTGGTGCCGAGTTCCTGCGTTTTCCCATTTTGGGCATATCGAGGGCGACATCGACGATCAGCTACCGATAGTTCCCGTAACCATCCTGCTCAAACATCGTGTCTTGGAAAAGTTTGACGGGTGGTGTCAAAGCAACTGGCCGGCAGGGCAGCTCAATCTGACACATTGTGCTGATCGGTCATTGAATTTGCACCTGGAGTTTGTATCTCGACTGCTTCTTTATAAAGGACCCGCGCCATGTCCCTCTCACTCTACGAAGCCTTTGTCCCCAATTGCCAGCAAATGGTGGGCGCGCTCAACAATCTGATCGACAAGGGGGAAGCGTTCGCGAAGGACAACGGACTTTCGGACGAGGACATGATCGGGGCTCGCCTGGCAGAGGATATGTGGAACCTGCCGTGGCACGTGCGCAGTTGCTGGGTCCATTCGGCCTATGTCATCAGCCTGTTGCCAAGCGGCGAGTTTTCGCCCGATTTCACCCAGATCCCCGACAGTTGGGACACGATGCGCGCGC
>JANLST010000297.1:0-10605 GCA_031362505.1 Sphingomonadales bacterium | reverse complement strand
CATTGACGTTCGTGTGGATCGAAAGACTGGGCTTTTCGAGGATCAGTTTCACTCCGACAGCGGCGGCGAGATGGATAACAGCATCGCAGCGTTCGACCAGTTCCTGCACCAGCGAGACATCGCGAACCGATCCGATCACCATCTCCAATCTCGCGTTACCCTCAAGGTGTTTGAGATTGTCGAGACTACCGGTCGAAAGATTATCGAGTATGACAATACCATGGCCGTCGCGAAGCAGGCGATCGGTAAGGTGAGATCCGATGAAGCCTGCACCACCGGTAATAAGAATTCTCATAAACTAGCCTCCTGACATTGATAATACACGATAATTTTTCTGGGCGTCCGCAACGTTTCGGATGACACCAAGATAGCGGTCCATTACAACAGCCTCATTCCAAAGACGATCAAAGGCTTCGCGTGCTTCGTGCGCAATGGCGTCTCGGCGCGCCGAATTCATACCCAGAGCAGCGATTGCTTCGTGCAACCCTTCATCATTTTCGTACAACAGCCCTCCACCGTGCGCGACAATTTCTGGAAACGGTCCAACTGCGCGTGCGATTACCGGTGTTCCCATTCGAAAAGCCTCGATCAGAATGATACCAAAAGTTTCATAACAGATTGATGGCACGATCAACGCGCGGGCATGGGCGTAATAGCGAGACAATTCCTGAGGCTCGAGGCGGCCGGTAAACGTCACACGCGGACTATCCGCAGCCATCGCGCGAAGCTCGGCCTCATAGTCGCCGCTGCCGATAACGATAAGTTCCGGCCCGTCTGTGCCAGCAAAGGCAGGCAGAATATCCTGCACGCCCTTGATCTTCTCCAGCCGCCCGACAAACAGAAAATAGGGTTTGTCCTGCGGGGCAGCGCCAGCGGCCTTGAGCGGTTCATCGGGCAAAAAATAGGGAACAACCTCCATTTCGCGAGGAAATCCCATGGCCTTGTGCTTCGCCCGGCTGAACTCACTCTTGGCAATAAAGGCGTCGACATGTCCAAGCTGACGCTCGAGTGCCCCGGTATAGCGCCACATCTGTGGAGGGCGGCGATAGCTTAGCGTGCAGCGCAAACAGGGCGTGGCACCCTCGCACCGTTCGCGGTTGTAACGCCACAGCACGTGCGTCGGGCATACCAGCCAATGCTCGTGCGCCTCGTAGATCTTGATTCCGTCGCCCAACGCCAGAACCCCGGGTCCGCCCATAAGGGAGATATTGTGATACCAGACTACATCGAACCGCCTGTTCGCAAAAAGTTTTTGCAAGGCGGCTCTTTGTGCAACCGGCTGGCCCGTCTGGTGCGAAAGCAGATTTGCCAAAATCGGATGTTTCACCTCGAGTCCGACAACTTCGATCCGAGGATCGGATTCAGCAGCAGGCGGTTCTCTTCCTGCCAGCAGCCGATAAGCGTCACGATTATGCACCACGGTGACCCGATGCCCTCGGTCGGCAAGCGCAGTCGCCAATCGTTTCACACCGATCCCGTCCCCTCCAAAATTATACGGCGGATAGAAGGTGGTCAGCATCGCGATATCGAGACCCGGCAAATCCGCTTGTGCTCGAACACTCATGCTGCGAACCAGTGCGAAAGATCGCGTCCGATGAGCGTTTGCAATTGCGTTATGTCTTCACGCAGCGCGATCCGTAGAAGGTTGCGCGCGGCGGCTGGCATTTCCTCCCGATCAATATTTTTGCGCGAAATCACGTCCTTTATTTTTTGTCGCGACGCCTGTGGCAGGAGCGCCCCGAATACGCGTGAAATCGGGTTTGGTCGCATGATCAGCCACTGAATTAACACGCTTTTAGGGTTACCGCCCATATTCGCCTGCGGTGCAAAATCAGGGCTGAACGCACGATCGACGCCGACAAAAGCGAATATCTCGCGAAGCACGCTTTGCGGATCATTGAGGTAGTCCTCATACAGAAATATCTTTATTTTCTCCCGATCGAAATGTTCAAAATAGCGGGCAAGCTGTTCAGCATATCTCGGAAATTCGCTGTACTGGAACATGGGTTGCCAATGCTCTTCCAACCGCAACGGTTGGGCAGCAAGCGCCTCTTCAAAGTTCGCCAGGGGTTCGATCATTTGGGCGCGCGCATAAAGATAGTGCGAATAGGCCTGCTCGATCGGATTGCGCAGAATTGCAATCAGCTTGACCTGCGGAAGCCGACGCTTGATGCAAGCCGGCGCGTGCGGCGAATAGAGATAGAGAGGCGATGCCTCTCCCGTCTTTGCATCGGGCGGGGCGTTTGCAAACAGCGCGCAATAATCCTCCCAGGATGCGATCGAATTATTGACAAACTCGGCACCAGGGCCCTTAAAATCTAACGGGCAGCCTTCAAACGCAAAATAATTAGGCTCCTTGATCCTGCTCATGAAGATGTCAGGATGGCGCTGCAAATACTGGTACAAAGCAGTAGTGCCCGAACGCGCGGCTCCGATCACAATAAAACTGGGCGCGTCGCTCATGAAACTTGCATTTCCCCCACATCCTGATCGATAGGTCGGAGCCTAGTCGCTTGCTAGTCATATTCGGCGGCGATAGCGTGTGCAATCGCGCAATCCTGCCGTTTACCATCAAAAGGACACAGATGGGTCAAGACATCATTATCGGTTCGGGGCCAAGTGGGGTTGCTACGGCCTCTTCGCTGCTCGATCGAGGTCGCGATGTCCTTATGCTCGACGTTGGCCATCGCATGGAAAAGCCAAGCGAGGATTTGCGTCATCGCCTCGGTGAGTGTGAGCCCGACAACTGGGCAATTGCCGATCGCGAAGCGGCAACGACAATGCGCCGGTCGGAACGCAGCGATACGATGCACCCATTCGGATCGGACTTTCTATTCCGCGCTCCTGATCACGAAAGCAGTTGGCACGACGCATCGAGCGTCCACGCGTTGCGCCCCTCATTCGCAAAGGGCGGGCTCAGCAACGGTTGGGGGGCATCGGTCCTTCCATATCGTCAGTCCGATATGGATGGTTGGCCATTAACTGCAGACGATCTGAAACCGCATTACCATGCCACAGCGCTGCTTGCTGGGATTGCCGCCCGCCGCGATGCATTGGCCGATTTCTTTCCTGCTCATGCGATTGACGTCGAACGCCCGCTGCCGATGAGTCTCCAGTCGCGCAAACTGGAAGACATACTCAATCGCAGTCGACCGGCGCTCGACAGGTTGGGCGTCAGCATTGGCGCCTCCCGTCAGGCCGTGGCGGATGGTTGCCGGCAGTGCGCAATGTGCCTTTACGGATGCCCTTATGGGCTGATTTTTCAAGCGGGTGATGTCGTCGATCGTCTGGTCGCGGAACAGGGGCTTGACTATCAGGCCGGGATCTACGTGACGGGCTTTGAGGAGAGTGCCGGCGGTGTTCGCGTCTTTAGCGGGGATAAAGTTTTCGAAGGAGACCGGTTGTTCATTGCGACCGGAGTGTTGCCGACTGCGCTCCTGATGCTCAAGACAATGGGGACGAATGCGTCGCTGGTTTTGAAGGATAGCCAGCACTTTTACTTGCCGATGCTGCATGGCTGGCGTGCTGGCGATCCTGCCCGCGAACCTCATCATACGCTGGCGCAACAGTTCTGGGAGATCATCAATCCCGATGTTGACGCGCACAGCGTCCATGTCCAGCTATACAGTCACAACGACACCTATGCAGCGGATATGCGTGGACGCTTTGGGGCGCTGGCCCGGCCAATGAAACCCGCCATCGAATGGATGAGCCGAAGACTGATCGTGGCACAGGCATTCCTGCATTCCGACGTGTCCCCGTCGATCGGTCTTGCCATGAATGGCGATGCACTTGCGTTTCGCGCAATCGCCAATCCCATGACATCAGCCGTTGTGGGACGCGCCGCCCGCATACTTGCGCGCGCCGCCCGGATTGGCGGCATGTTGCCGCTGACGCCACTCCTGAGAAAGGGCACGCTTGGCAGCAGCTTCCATTGCGGTGGCAGCCTGCCGATGCGCGCATCGCCCGAAATTGGCGAGACCGATATTCTCGGAACCCCGCATGGCATGCGACGCGTGCATATCGTCGATGCCTCAATCTTTCCGTCAATTCCGGCGTCGACGATTACGTTCACGGTCATGGCCAATGCGCATCGGATCGCCAGCAACGCATAGGTTCAACGCGGATAGCGCCAACGGATATAAGCCTGGGTCATCCGCAATCCTTCGGCCAGTTCTATCTGAGGTGGACCGATTTCGGCGTTTAAACGCGCAATGCTGCATGTGCCCTTTGAGGCGAAAAGCCCCGAATCCTGAGCGGCTGGTCGATAAGTAAAATCATGCACCTTGCCGATCACCGAGAGCATTCCAGTGCGGACAGCATCAAGCCGGTCCTGCCCCAGACGTGAGCGTACAAAACCGAGTAGCGGACGAAATGGCGGCAGCGTCGCGATTGCCATCGGGTCTCCGATTAACCGTCGTATTCCTGTCCTTGGAGCGACCTCGACTTGCGGAAATGGCTGTGTATCCCGGACGACCCGCCCACCAGCGGCGTCGGCATAGCCTTGTATCAGTTCACCCCATGAAAACGGTTGAGGGCCTGATACGATATAGGTTTGCCTGCCCTTCCTCGCCTTGGCGGCACTGCCAACAAAGGCATCAACAACATCATCGACATAGACGCCGTTGCAAATTCCTTGCCCTGAGTCTGGCAGAGCGATCGCACCAAGCCGGAGGCGTTCGACAAGACCGTCGGTCCAGAGAGTCGAATGTGGACCATAGACAATCGTTGGCTGGAGGATCACGGCATCAAAATCGCTTGCATTGGCGTATTTGTAGATCTCAAGCTCGATCTCTCGCTTGACGGATTTGTAGTCGCTTCCTCGCCCATCTGAGGGCGAGTTCTCATCGAGCGTCCCGTCCGGCCATTCGTCGTACACTGCAATTGAGCTGGCATGCACTATCAGCCGCACTTTTTCCGCGGCACAACTGCTGGCAACATAGTGCGCGATCCGCCTGTTGTCTTCGCGCGATCCCCTGATGTCGTAGGCAAGGTTGAAGACGATATCCGCTCCGGCCACAAGTGCGAGCGCGGCGGTGGGATCGCGGAGATCGCCAACACGCACACTAGCGCCCATACTGGCCAATCGTTCGCCGCCGTTGGTGCTGCGCGCCACGACCCTCACGTCTGCACCTTGCCGGATTAACTTGCCGGTCAGCCGTGCGCCGAGAAACCCCCCAGCCCCCGCGATTGCGACCTTGCGTCGGTGCCAGAACGGATCGAGCGGCAGATGATCGACCTCCCAGATCTTGTCGTGGTCAGTCAAGCCGCACCCTTCCTATCGATCCGCTCGACCACCTTGAGGTGGTCTTCCGACACGCCTCCCATCACCGGCAGATCGCGCAGCCATCCGGTCAAGTCGCAAACATGCCGCTGGATCCCTCCCGGCCGAAAGTTGGTACATATCTGGAGAAGGTGCATCGGTTCATTCATGTCAGGATGTTCGCCTCGCGCGCCTGCTGTTCGGCGTCCAGGATTGTGAAGGGCCCCAGTTCATCTGTATCCTCGGCCGCGGAGCGACGTAAAATGTTTCGAAGATCGATGAGCAAGGTACGATCAAATACAAAAGAGGCCGCCACGAATATGGCAATGCCGATTGCACTTTTTATCAGCAGTTCGAGCATCGTCCATTGCGCCCAAGCAATAATGATCGCGGCAAAGATCATCGGTGGAAGTGCGGGCAACATTGGCACCTTCCGTCCTGCTTTGCGCACATAGATTTGCGCCACGCACCATACGGCAGCACATGCCAATGTCATTGCCGTCGCGGCGCCCATCAAGCCCGCATATGGAATCAGCAACCATCCCGCAGCGACCGCAATGACAACACCAGACACCTGCGCCACCAACATGTCACCCGCGCGACCAGCAGCCACAAGAATCCAGCGTGGGTGGCCGGACAAGAGGGTGAGCGGGAAGGTCCACACAAGGATCGAAAAGGGAGCCGCCGCCGCCACAAACCTCGGTCCGAACAATATTGCGAGCAACGGTTCGGCCATAAGCGCCAAAGCCAGAGCAATCGCCGATCCCGCCCAGGCGGTGGCACGAATGGATGTCTGGGTAAGCGCGACAAACGCTTCGGGTTCATCCTTCAACTTGCGCGATATCACCGGAAACAGATTGAAATGATAGATCCAGCTGAATACGACCAGCGAGACTCCCAAGCGATGCGCCGCGCCAAAATAGGCGGTCTGGGTCATGCCCATCATCGTCGCGAGCATGAACATAGGCGCATATTGCGTCATCGCCCAGCAAATCGCACCAAGGCCGATAGGTATCCCTTCACGAGCAAGCGATCCGAGTTTCGTGAAGGAAAAACGAATGGCGAGCGGCACCAGCAGAAAATGCTGCGCAATCATCAAATAGGCCGTTGCACAGGCAACCGAAACGAACTCGACAAGCCCCAAAACAAGCAAAGGAACGTCTTGATTAACGAGAAACATTACGCCTGCCGCGAACACGACGACGCGGATCACTTGAGCCGCCACGATATGCTCCATCCGCCCCATCGCCTGAAACAGCCAATCCTGTTTCCACGGCAGGAGCAACACGCTTGCTGCAACACCATAGACAATGCTCAAGACATTCGAATCCTTCGAATATATAGCCACAAACAGGATCATCGCCGGTGCTATGATCACCGCGAGGATAAACTGGGCAGCAGGAATCAGAGCAACTAGCGTTGCCGCACTGTCGAGCTTCTGCGTCAGGCGACGCACGCCTACCGACCCCAATCCGCCGTCGATCGCGAGTGCCGCCAGCGCACCCATACCAATCGCATATTCGATCGCACCATAAGCCGACGGTACCAACCGCCGCGCGATGATCGCAAAAGCCAGAAACACAATGGCCTTGGTCAGCACCTGCCCCACCCAAAGCAGCCCCAGACTGCGCACAAGCATTTGCTTCAGCGCGGCATCTTGCGGGCTGGAGTTTGGCTTCGTCATGTCAGATGGCGGGCTTTCGCGAACGATAGACCCAGATCGCACCATCACCCATTGTTCCTGGAAAATCGGCGACTTTGTCGAAGTCACGTCTCAGCAGTGTCATGACTTCGGTTCGTGCACGTGCCGTCATGTGCGGAAACGCTATCAATACCCAGGTTACATTCGCGCCGTTCCTGATTCTGCCGAGTTCTGAAGCAGACTCCGCCACCTTCCAGCGCGGCTCATAAAAATGGCTATATGCATAACCGGCGAGTGCCACTGCTACCACTGCATCTGAAGGTTGTTGTGCATGCAATACATAGTCGCGTGCGCCGATAAAATCCTGTTTCGGATAGCTGTAATTGCGCGCCAGCAAGCCGACCGACACGACCAGCATCGCGGCGACACCGGTTCCCGTCAGCCAGCGCCGGTCGATCCGGATGAACGGTGCAATCCACGCGCTCAGCACGAAAACTCCTTGAACCAAAGCCATCATAATGAAACCGATATCGACGAAAAAATACCGCGGCCAGATTCGCACCGAAAGTATCGAGAGCAATATGACGGCCATTGGGACATGAATCACATAGATTGCGGTCATCACCCTATCGCGCCTCGCAAGGGATGTTATTCCAGCCACAAGCGCGATTAGGGCGCCCATGATCAGAGCAGGCGTAAATATGCCTGCAGCCGATACTGATCTGGCTACTTCCTGCAGAGCGCGCAGGGGGTTGCGCCATTCGGCAAGCGCAGCGCCGGACGCGGACGAAGTTGCCGTCGAGACATCTTGAACCGTGGCAATCATCTCGCCAAGGATCGGGGCATAGACGGCGAGGGTCAACATGCCACCGATCGATGCGCCCCAGATCGGCATCATCCGTGCCTTACCTTCATGCAAGCCATGACTGGCAAGAAGCAGAAGATAGACCGCACCGTGGGCCATGAAGAAAAATATTGCTGACAGATGCACGTACATTGCAAGCGCAACGCAGACACCATAGAAAATCCAGTTGCGCCAGCTTGGCCGTTCAATGCCATTCACGAAAGCCAGTGTTGCTGCCGATGTGCAAAGCAAAAGGCCCGTATAACCTCGCGCGTTCTGCGAAAACCAGACGTGATGGTATGACAGGCTGAGCAGCAACGCTGTCACCAGCGCAGGCCAAGGACCAAGCAATCGACGCGTGATCAACCATTGCACAATGATCGCTGCTATGCCGAAAATGACCGCAGGCAATCTGAGCGCCCAGGGATGTTCCCCGAACAAAGCCACACATAGCTGTGCCGCAAGGCTGTAAAGCATGTGGTTGTTGAAGGAATCATAGGTCCCAACGAGGTCAAGCGTTGGCAGTCGAACGAAATTCACGACTGTAAAGATCTCGTCATACCAAAGGCTGGCATCGAGCCGAAGCAGTCTGGCTGCTATTGCAACGAAAAGGACAATCGCAAGGCCGATATACTCGATTTGCGAGACAGGCGATCGATCACTGGAATTAGATCCCGCCTGCCCCATCTTGCTCCCCTTTTGCCCAATGACCGACCATGTAAACCAGGCTCGAGCCTAGTGGCAATCGCGTAAACCATGAATATCGTGGACTTGTCGGCGGCTGCATTTTTAGATAACGAAAGATAATGACTTCGGAGTTCACGAAGATATCTAAATGGACCAAATAGTAATCGACAGGCGCTTGGCACTGCGCACCGCGATTCTTTCATTACTGCTATTGTGGCCATTATTGATTTTCGGCCGACCATCCTATTTGTCCGATAGCGCATCCTATCAAAAAGGAGGGCGTGTTGCCGTAACATTCGCACTCGCCAAGCTCCATCTTGCTGCATCCGAAAATCTCATGCCGCAACGTGATATTTCCGCACCGGGAGAAAAGTCTTCATTATCCGAGAGGCCTAGCGTGTCTGCGGACGGTGCAAGAGCTAAAGCTGCGCGTTCGATAACTTATAGCGCGATCGCATACATCCTGCGCGGCCCCGGCCAGAGCATGATCTATCTGGCTGCGTTTCAAGCGGTATCGTTGGCTTTCGTTGCAATTATACTTTTTGAAGGGATCGCGGGGCGACGGGGTTGGCGGAACTTTGCTGCAATGGCGATAGGATTTACCTTCCTGACCACTGCCGCTCCAGTCACCACAGGCATTATTCCTGATGTCTTCGCGGGTATCATCATCGCCGTCCAGTTGCTGCTCACTTTTTATTGGCGACGACTCAGCTGGCTGATCGTGATCATCCTGATTTCACTCAGCGCGTTTGGGGTTTCGAGCCATGCAAGCCACCCTCCACTTGCCATCGGCATGGCTGCAATGGGCAGTTTGTGGCTGTTTTGGTTCCGCCAGACGAATTCGTTTCCGGCGTGGCGGTCAATTTCGGTGGTCTGGATGCCTGCGCTATTCGGAACTTTGCTTGTCGCTGTTTCTGGTCTTATTGGTTTCGGTGAATTCAGCATAGCTCCCAAGCGCCATCCACTTGCGCTGGCACGTTCGATCGACAATGGACCTGCACGCTGGTACCTTCAGGAGCATTGCAAACGGCGAGAATATGCCGTGTGCGAAATCTTTGGCACTTCTATTCCAAAGAATGTTGAGGAATTCCTCTGGTTACCTGGTGGAGTCGTCCAGCGCGCAACGCCCGAACAGATGGATCGAATCCGGGCAGAGGAGTCAACAATCGTGTGGCGCGCCACGCTTGCATATCCTGGCGCCCAACTCGCCTACGTCGTTCACGATATTCCAAGCCAGTTGATCTCTTTTAACGTCCAGACGCGACAATATTTCGCAACCATTGTGACGGACGTCGATGGAAAGCCGACTCTGAACAGAGGCGAAATAGAATTTGAGAGGCCGATCCTGCACTGGCTGAACATACTCATGACAATAGCAGTGCTGATCGCGACCGTGTTTCTGGCGTTCCGTTGGCGCTGGATGGCGCTGCAAGAACGTGGGGTGGTGGCGCTGCTCTTTGCCGGACTGTTAATAAACGCTTCAGTGTGTGCTCTCTTTTCCGGTGTGGCCTCGCGTTACCAAGCGCGCGTGATCATGATCCTGCCACTTGTGGCCCTTGCTGTAGCGATGAACCGACGCGAAGAGCAAATAAAGCCAGTATAACCGACACAAAAAAGCCGCCCCCTGGGGCGGCTCCTTGTCATCAGCTTTTCTGGATGTCAGCTCTTCTTGAGGGTCAAGCCGCCAAAACGCTTGTTGAAACGGGCAACCTGGCCACCCGTATCGAGCAAATGCCCGCGACCACCCGTCCATGCAGGATGCGCGAGCGGGTCGATGTCGAGCGTCATCGTGTCGCCCTCTTTGCCCCAGGTCGAACGTGTTTCAAACACGCTGCCGTCTGTCATCTGCACTTTGATCATATGGTAATCGGGATGAATGTCTTTTTTCACGTCTAAAGCTCCGGAATATGGCTGGTTTCCGACCAGCCGGGGATGCGAAGCGGCGCCGATAGCGTCTTTGCCACTAAAGGGCAAGCATCAGGCGGGCGGATCGGCAATCATTGCAGTAAAGTTTGCTTCGGCCGCCAGTTTTCCGTCAACCAGGGCGCGACCGGCAAACTTGCAGACACTCGATCGCTTCTGGACGAACTCGACCTCAAGCCGCAACAGGCAGCCCGGCTCGACAGGCGTGCGGAACTTCGCGCCGTCTATCGCCATGAAGTAAACGAG
>JANLST010000250.1:0-3175 GCA_031362505.1 Sphingomonadales bacterium | reverse complement strand
ATGCGTTTCCTCATAATAGGGCGAGCGAGCCCGCCAGGCGTCGAAATCCATCATGCCGGGAAAAACCGGTTGGTAACGGCTGCCCCGGCCGCAGCAGCCAGCCCAGTCAGCACCGTGCCCCACATGATGTCGAGGACGGTGACCTTGAGACTCCAGACCTTCAAGGTGGCGAAGTTGGTCAGATCATAAGTCATGTAGGTGAAGAAGCCGAACGCCGCGCCATAGCAAAGCGCGGTCTTCCAGTTCCCGTTCTGGAGCGCAGGCCCAACCGCAAAGATCATCGTGCCGAGGATGTAGAGCAGGTAGAAGACAATGGCTGGACCGATACGGAACCGGTCAGCCAGCAACTCGCCGATCTCCACCCGATAAAGTCGCTCGGACATCGTCCGCAGCCAGACTGAATCAATCAACGCGAACGCGATTCCCGTCGCGACATAGGCACATACGTATCGACCCATATTTCTCTCCTACATCTTCACATAACCCGGCTCGGCAGCCACACGTTTCAGCCATACCCCGATGGCCGGATAGAAGGACAGATCGAAAGCCCCGCCTTCCTCGGCCACATGGGTGTAGGCATAAAGAGCGATGTCCGCGAGGGTGATTGTCTCGCCCACGAACCAGTTCCGCGTCGCGAGGTGATCGTCCATCAGTTTTAGCGCCGTATCGCCTGCAATCTTCTTGCCAGGGATCAGCGCTTTTTGCGATTCAGAGAGACTGTCTTCTCCGACAAAGGCGAGCCAGAAACGCAGGGTCGCGACATTTGGCTCGTGGTTATACTGCTCGAAGAACATCCAGCGCAGCATGTCGGCACGGTCAAACCGGTCTTCGGGGATGAGCCGCGTTCCGTCCGCGAGATAGAAACAGGCCGCATTGCTTTCTGGCAGAAATCGGTCACCAACCTGCAAGACCGGAATGCGACCGTTGGGATTGATGAAGCTGAGGAATTGCGGCATCCGCGTCTCGCCCTTCAGCACGCTGTACGGATGCCGCTCCATCCGCAGCCCCAGCAGCGCCGCCGTCAACGCAATCTTGTAGCAATTACCCGAAATCGGATCTTCGTGGAGGACGAGCTTTTCCATGACGCGCTCCTATCGCGGACTCAAGGCGGCGTCCCGCATTCCGCGCCAGATATGCAAGGCCTGAACCGTTTCGGGCACATCGTGAACCCGCAGGATCTGCACGCCCCGCCCGGCACCCTTGAGCGCTAATGCGATAGACCCGCCCAACCTCTTGTCAGTGGGAGCCTCGTTCGAGAGCGCTCCCACCAAACGCTTGCGGCTTGCGCCCAATAAGAGAGGCACACCAAGACAATGAAACAGCGAAAGGCCATTCAGGATGGCGAGATTCTCAGCCACCCCCTTGCCAAAGCCGATACCCGGATCGGCAACGATTCTCGAAAGCGCCACCCCCGCCGCAACGACCGCGGCAATGCGATCCTCTAGCCAGTCGTATACTTCGACCAATGGATCGGAATAGCTGGCTCTGCCGTGCAGGTCATCTGGTTTGCCGGGGGCATGCATCAAAACAACAGGTGCTGTTGATCCCAGCACAACCAGCAAGGCCCGGTCATCGAACAAAAGGGCGGACACATCATTGATCATGTGCGCGCCCGCCGCAAGGCCCGCTTCCATTACCGCTGCCTTGCGCGTGTCGAGCGAAACCGCTGTTCCGCTTGCGACAAGGCGCGCTATGACAGGCAGCACGCGGGCCTTTTCATCCTCTTCCCACACGGTTGGAGCGCCGGGTCGACTTGATTCGCCACCGATATCGATGATCGCCGCACCCGCTGCGGCCATTTCAACGCCCAATGTCGCTGCCGCTGCTGGATCATCGAGATGATCCGACCCTCCCGAGAAACTGTCCGGCGTCATGTTGAGAATGGCCATAACTTGCGGCTGGTCCAGCCGGATGGTGCGTTCGCCAAGCATGAGCGGCGCACGGGCGCTGGTCGCGCGTGCCATCAAGGAACGGAGCGCATCCGCCTGTTCGCCCGGGAGACTCGAAAGCGCATCATCCACTCGGTCGACCGGCACCAACCACTGCCCGACGCGCCGACTGCCATCGACGGCGATGATTTCCCATGCCGAAAAAAACTGCATGCCACCCGCCAACCTCGTGAATTGGCCATCATAGCCGAAGGGGGCGTCGATGAAGCCAGTTGGGCGGGGATATAGCCGGGCAGCAGGCGAAACGGAGATCGTCAAGCAAGTCATCCTTCGATCGTGATATTACCAAGCCTTGCCAGCGGGTGGACGCCGCTGCAAGGTTCAACATCGTCGTGCGAGGGTCTTCCGGCAAATTTAGATCCTGGAGTTGCAACACCTGCAACAGGCGCTAGATTGATGAAAACAATTGCTTGTGGAAAATGTGATGGCCAGCAACGCAATGGAACGCGCAAATTCGGAACGGCGCTTTTATTCCGGTATGGCAATTTTCATGATCGTGGTCGTGCTGATCGGCTTTGCGCCGAGCTTCTACCTGCGCGGCTTGGTCCATTATCCGCGACCGAACCCGACGCTCAACCCGCTTGTCATCCTGCACGGGATGATGTTCTCTGCGTGGATGATCCTGTTTATAATTCAGGTTCGTTTCGTCGCGGGAGGGCGGCGTGATCTGCACATGAAGCTCGGGCAATGGGGCTTTGTCCTGGCGATTGCGCTCGTCCCGTTGATGATTGTGACCGCCCTGGGCGGAGTTGCGAGGGGATCAAACCCTCCTTTCACAACTCCGCTGGCATGGACGGCCGTGCCCCTGTGGGGCGTTCCTGCCTATATTGCCGTCGCCGCAGCGGGTTGGAAATACCGGCGTAACGCTCAGGCACACAAGCGACTGATGCTTGGCCTGGGGTTGATGCTGCTTGATCCGGCCATCGGCCGCTTCCCGATCTTTCCGCCTACCCTTGATGCGTTTTACGTGTCCAGTTTCATTGCCTGGTTGCCGATGACGGCGCTGTTTATTTGGGACTGGCGGACCGGACGACGTTTTCATTGGGCGACGCAATATGCAGGAGGGGTAATGGCCGTGATGTTGATTGTGCGTTGCGCGGCGCTCACCAGTCCGCTCTGGCTGGACTTTGCCGGCGGCATGGTCAAACTGGCGCGAGTCTGAGTTCAGCCTGGCGACAGACTTGTTGGCCTATGTCAGGCTGGTATTTTGAAAAAGGAGTTCCCAT
>JANLST010000228.1:0-8242 GCA_031362505.1 Sphingomonadales bacterium | reverse complement strand
ACAATGCCCTGGCTGGAGCCAGACTGTGCCTCCCTCTTTTGGCGCGTCGGTGGGCCAGGGGATTGAAGGGTCACGGTCGCTCAATTCAACATCGGCTCGTGCATCCGGGTGGATAATTGCACCGTGTTCATCTCCCAGTGAGCGCCATCTGCTGCCTGGTGAAGCACCCCCAATGATTCGCGGGAAAACGTCGACCGTTGTTGCCTTGAGCCCGACATCGATCGTGACATGCGATTTGTGCTTCGCCGAAACGACACTTGCCGCAATGAACAAGGCAGGCTTGAACGGCCAATCGCCATTCGGCCCGCCACAATCGTCATATTCAGTATCCATCAGCGCATAAGATCCGCACTGCAATTCGGTAAAAACGCCGTTTGCGATATCCAGCGCATAGGTGCCGGAGCCGCCGCCTGTCACCTGTGGAGGCGCCAGACCTTCAAGCGCCAGACGGTCAATCAAAGTCTTGAGGATTGCCGTTCCTTTGGTATTGGCTTCCGCTCGCCTTTCGGACATGTGCTGCAAATGCCCGAAATAGGCTTGAATTCCTTCATACCGCAGACCGCGGGTCGTATTGATGATCTCAACAAGGGCAACGGCCTCATCGGGTGCGCATCCGACTCGGTGCATGCCGATATTCACGTCGATCAGGCAACCCAATTCCACCCCTGCTGCCACTGCAGCCGCTCCCAAGCGCTCGATTTGCACTACGCTCTCGCAAACGGCAGAAATATGGGCTCCGGTTTCACGAGCAATCCTTGCGAGCTGCGGGGCACCCCAGATTGGTGTTGGCGCGCTCACCAACAGATCGCCAATTCCACCACGCGCAAAAGCCTCCGCTTCCCCGACGGTCTGGCAGCACAAGCCAATCGCACCCATTTCGACCTGCAGGCGCCCCAGCGTTGAGCATTTGTGCATCTTGCCGTGAGACCGAAGCCGGACTCCGCCGGCGTCACAGGCGGCCTGCATCGCCTTCAGGTTTTCGATCAGCACAGCCCGATCGATGACAAGCGACGGTGTTTGCGGGGGAACGGGAAGCGAAATCATGCCCGTTGCATAGCATCGCCTGCGCACCGCTGCACGGAGGTTATCAGCGCATTAACCATAACCGTCAAAACTCGGCACTGACCCTTGTGTCATAACCCTCCTCGCAGGGGATCCAGGGGCGAGTATGATCAGGGAACTACGGATGGGTTTGGCGGCTTGCGCCTTGGTTGGCGCTACAACGCCGCTTGGTGCGATTCCGCTTCCCGAGCCTGCATCCCGATACCATTGGGAATGCGTTCCGTTTGCCCGCGCGGTTTCAGGAATACAGATTTATGGTGATGCCTGGACCTGGTGGGATCAGGCCGAGGGGCACTATAATCGCGGGAACCAGCCGCGCATCGGCGCCGTCATGGCCTTCATCCCCTATGGCAAGATGGAACTGGGACATGTGGCGGCCGTCAGCGAGATCGTCGACGCGCGTACGATCCTCGTCACCCATGCCAACTGGTCACTGATCAACGGCCGTCGCGGGCAAGTCGAGCGCGATGTCAAGGTGATTGACGTTTCGGAAGCTGGTGACTGGAGCGCTGTGCGCGTTTGGTATGCGCCCAATGAGGGATTGGGTGGCACAGCCTGGCCGGTTCATGGCTTCATTTATCCCGCCGGCACCACCCCCGCACCAACGAACAAGCGCGAAGTGCGTCCCAAACTTATATATGCGTCGGTCTTGAACTGGACGGCAGTCCGATCAGAGGCTTCCAAGCCAACAGGCCGTCTGGCGTACCTGCAAAAGATGCTCCACAAACTGAACTAGGCCAGGCTTTTCGATGCCTGTTCAAACATGTCCTTGCTTAGCCCAGGTTGCGCAACAATGCGTTCCAGCTCGGCCTTCATCAAGGATTGGCGTCCCTCATCGAAACGGCGCCACCGGCCGAGCGGCGGGATGAGCTTGGCAGCCGTTTGCGGATTGATAGGGTCAAGCGCCAGCAGGATATTGGCGAGAAAGCGATAGCCTGAACCATCTGGCAGGTGGAATTGCTGCTGATTGGACGAAAATGCGCCTGCTAGCGCGCGCACCCGATTGGGGTTGTTGAGCGTGAAATCCGGGTGTTGTTGCAGCTCGCAAACGGCCGTGATCGTATCCTTGCGCATCGACAATGCCTGGGTCGTAAACCATTTATCGATGACCAATGGGTTGTCACGATAGCGATTGTAGAAAATGTCCAGCGCCGCTACCCGCTCGTCTGCATCGGAATTGGCAAGAATGCCAAGTGCAGCAAGCCGATCAGTCATATTGTCTGCAGACTCGAATTGACGGAATGCAATCGCCGCAGCGTCGGTTGCCCCGCTGCCGGAAATATAACCGAGCGAAACGTTGCGCAATCGCCGACTGCCTTTTGCCGATGGGCTGTATTCGAACGGTCGCGCTGCATGCGCGGCAAACGCACCCCGCCATTGGCCGTCCAATTCACGACCCATTTGCTTGCGCAAGGCGTCGCGCGCCTCATGGATTGCATCAGGATCAACCACAAGCATTTGATCACCGATAAACGCTTCACTCGGCAACAAAACAGCTTCGGCGATAAAGGCAGGATCGAGCGCATTGTTCGTCAGTGTATTGCGCACAGCCTCAACCAAGGGGCCATAAGCGGGCTTGCCAGTGCTGACCGCCGCCACCAATGTATCCAGCATCAACTGTTGGGTTGCTTCGTAGCGTCCAAACGGATCATCGTCATGTGCCGAAAGAAATGCAAGATCGGCGGAACTGCGATCACTTTCGACGACGACGGGTGCTGAAAACGACCGATTGATCGAAAGCACGGGCGGTTTTGCAAATCCCGACACGCGGATCTCGGCTTTGGTATCCGTCAATATTTCCAGCCGCTCGCCATCATGGGTGGCAGAGTCGCGATCGAATAGAGCCAATTTCAGTGGGATGGCCATTGGCAGTTTGCTGGACTGCCCGGGCGTATTCGGTACTGACTGTTCCAGCGAGAGGATGGCTTCGCGTTTCTCCGGATCATGGGCGAGTACTACCTTCACATGCGGCGTTCCAGCTTGCGAATACCAGAGGCGGAACTGGCCAAGATTGACACCGCTCGCCTCTTCCATTGCCAGCACGAAATCCTCGCATGTGACCGCTTGACCATCATGCCGCGCAAAATAAAGGTCACTGCCTGCACGAAACTTGTCGGGGCCGAGCAGCGTGTGCATCATACGGATGACTTCGGCACCTTTGTTGTAAACCGTGGCCGTGTAGAAATTGCCGATCTCAATATAGGATTCAGGACGGACCGGATGGGCAAGTGGCCCGGCATCTTCCTGAAACTGCGAGGCACGGAGCCCGCGCACATCTTCGATCCGCTTGACCGGTTCAGATCCCTGGTCCGCAGAGAAACACTGGTCGCGAAAAACCGTGAAGCCCTCCTTGAGCGAAAGCTGGAACCAGTCCCGACACGTCACGCGATCACCAGACCAGTTATGGAAATATTCGTGAGCGACGACGCCAAGGACGCCATCATAGTCCATGTCCGTGGCCGTATCAGGGTCAGCCAGAATATAACGCGAATTGAATATGTTGAGGCCTTTGTTTTCCATCGCACCAAAGTTGAAATCATCAACCGCAACAATGTTGAAGATCGCGAGGTCATATTCACGACCATAGACTTGCTCGTCCCATTTCATGCTCGTCTTGAGCGCAGCCATCGCGTGCGCCGTCTTCGGGACGTCTGATTCTTTCACCCAAATGGCGAGATCAACCTTGCGCCCTGAGAGGGTGGTGAAACTGTCGCGGTTTGCCTGCAAGTCTCCTGCTACAAGTGCAAAAAGATAGCAGGGCTTGGGAAAAGGGTCATTCCATTCGGCCCAGTGCCGGCCATCGGGCAGGTTGCCCTCGCCAACCAGATCTCCGTTACACAACAGAACCGGGAACGCCCCTCGCACCGCCTCCATTCGCACGTCATAGCGGCTCAAAACGTCGGGCCGATCCGGAAAGAAGGTAATCCTCCGAAAGCCTTCCGCCTCACACTGCGTACAAAGCATGCCGCTTGAAGCGTATAGCCCCATAAGTTTGGTGTTGGCGCCCGGATTCATCTCGATTTCGGTTTCGATTTTGTGCGCGTGCCCGTCGAGCGGAATGACAAGGGCGCCGTCCTCAATTGTCCAGTTTGCGGTTTCCTCGCCATCAATTCTGACGACAAGCGGGGTCAAGTCATCGCCATCTAGACGCAGAGGTTGTTCATGCTCGCCATTGCGTTCGACGGACAGGGTCGCGCGGACGTAAGTCCGTTCAGCTGCCAGGTCGAAATTGAGGTGGACGGTCGGCACCAGCCAATCTGGTGGGCGATAATCCTCACGGCGGATGACGGTCGGGGCGGCGGGGGCGTTCTGGACATCAAGCATGAGTCGGAACCTAGGCCTCAGAGCGGGCTTGATCAATCCGCATCCCGGCGTATTATTATAGTATAACAGTAGGGAGCACTTCATGTCCGACATCGGGCTGGCCTTCGCTTTGGCCACATCTTTCGATCCAGAAGCCGCCACACAGGCCTATCTCGCGACGCTGAAGGGCGCGGCGCGGGCGAAGTCGGACGCCTATTTCGAGGGCGGGTACTGGCTGTTGCTCTGGGGAACGATCATCGCGGTGGTGACCGATCTGGCCCTCCTCAAATACGGATTTTCGGCACGGTTTCGCGATTGGGCCGAACGTGTGACCAAATGGCGTTTTCTCCAGTCGATGCTCTATGCCATTCCCTATATTCTTGCAGGCACGATCATCGGCCTGCCCTGGACGATCTACACCGGCTATTTCCGTGAAAAACAATATGACCTGATGAACCAGAGCTTTGCCGGCTGGGCTGGCGAACAGGGCATCGATCTGGCGATCAACCTGGTTGGCTTCGCGCTGATCATTGCGTTGATCATGAACGGCATTCGCCGCAGCCCGAAGCGTTGGTGGCTTTGGGGAACGGGCATAGCTGCGTTTTTCATGGCATTTTTCATCATGATTACGCCGGTGTTCATCACCCCGTTGTTCAACACCTATACCGAAATGGCCCCCGGTGCCACGCGTGACCGGATTGTCGCAATGGCGAAATCGCGCGATGTTCCCGCCGATCACATCTATGTTTTCGATCAATCGAAGCAGCATAAGCGGATATCCGCCAATGTTTCCGGGCTTGGTCCAACGATCCGCATCTCGCTGAATGACAATCTTCTCAACCGCACAACCCTGCCCGAGACTGCCGCAGTGATGGGACATGAGATGGGACATTATGTGCTGAACCACGGTTACAAGCTCGCCGCGGAATTTGCCCTTGTGTTCGGCCTGTGCTTCTGGATCGCCTCGCTGATCGTTCCCGGCATGATAGCCCGTTGGGGTAAAGCCTGGGGCATTCGGACGATTGACGATGTCGCCGCTTGGCCCGTCTATTCGCTTGTCATCACAATTCTGATCCTGGCAATGACGCCGGTGAAGAACACAATCATCCGCACCCATGAAAGCGAGGCCGATACATTTGGACTGGACGTTGCGCAGGAGCCTGACGGCTTTGCACAGGCCGCTATGCAACTGTCAGAATACCGCAAGATCGAGCCGGGGGCGATGGAGGAGTTTCTTTTCTATGATCATCCATCGGGTCGCACCCGGGTGCGCATGTCGATGGATTGGAAGGCGCGACATTTGAAGGACGTGTCGCCAAACTGACATGCCCAGCCTTTTGATTCTCGGCCTTGGCTATACGGCCTCCCGGATTGCCTCGACTGCGCGGGGGCTGGGATGGGACGTCCATGCGACCGGCAAAGCTGGCGATCTGCGATTTGATGACACGGGCAATGTCAAACTGGCGATCTTGCAAGCGTCGCACATTCTCTCCTCTATTCCGCCAGTCGTTGACGGCGATCCTGTGCTCGAGACCTATGGCGAAGCGATCCGCGCGAGCCCTGCACGGTGGATCGGCTATCTGTCGTCGACCGGCGTCTATGGCGATACTGGCGGCGCCTGGGTTGACGAGACGGCTCCGCTCAAGGGACGGAGAGACACCCGCAATCGGGCAGACCAGGATTGGCAGGCGCTTTCCCCTCATGTCCGCGTGTTCCGATTGCCCGGCATCTATGGTCCGGGCCGCTCAGCACTGGAGCGGGTTGCACAAGGCAAGGCGCACAGAATCGATTTGCCCGATCAGGTGTTCAGCCGCATTCACGTTGACGATATCGTCACCGGCATATTCGCCAGTTTCGACCGTCCTTCGGGGGTTTACAACCTTGCCGACGATCTGCCCTGTTCTCAAAACCGCGTCATTGAAACAGCCTGCGATCTGACAGGAGTCCCCTATCCCACCCTGCAAATCCTCGACACGTCTGGATTGAGCCGCGAGGCTGCGGCATTCTATGCGGAGAACCGTCGCGTCTCGAATGAAAAGGCCAAACGGGTGCTCGGCTGGATACCCAGCTATGCAGATTTTACCTCCGGTCTTCGGGCACTCAATGCGATCGCCAGACCCGCCAGCGTCAAAAGCCCGCCACCCGCAGCGATCGCAGTCCAGCGATAGTGCTCAAATGCCGTCGAAATGGCCATTGCGATGACCGGCGTGACAATATTCGAATAGGCGGCAGGCCCCGGACCGATCAGCCGGATCACTTTGAAATAAGCCATGAATGCCAGCGCCGAGGCAGCAATACCCAGATAGAGCACGCCACCGACATAAGTGAAACTCCAGTCGAATATCGGCGGACCTGTGGTCAGCCACGCCCATGCCCCGTCGATCAGCGTGCCCCAGAGCATGCCCCAGGCAAGCATGCTCGCCATCGGCATCTGACGCGCGCGCGGGGTCGCCTGCAAAACATTGGCCACAGAGGCAGAGAGCACAGCACCCAGAGTCAGGGCGATGCCGAGAACCACATTATCACCGCCACCCGCTTGCCGATATTCATTGACAAAGAGCAGCATGATTCCGCCTATCGCGACCGCTGATCCCAGATAGAAGCGCCCAGTCGGCCGCACCCCCAGAAAGGCCCGAGCGAGAAGTGTATTCGGCACAATCAGGAGTGCAAAGAGGATCGCGACAAGTCCCGATGTGATGTGCGCTTCAGCCTGATATACGAGGTTGAAATTGAGCGTAAATTGCGCGCCTCCGAACAGCATCGCAAAGCGCTGTTCTCGCCAGGTCAGACGGATAGGCTGCCCCGCGATCCACGCATAGACGAACATGACTGCACCAGCGACAAGGAATCGGTAGGTCACTGACCAGGTTGACGGCACAATGCCTAATTGGCCCAGGATTACAAACCAGGTGGTGCCCCAGATCAGGGTGCAGATCCAGAATGGAACTTGCACCTTTAGGCTCAGCATTGGATGGGCGTTGTGTGCACTCACAGGGCTGAGATCGCCGCCGCCAATGCCGAAACATCGTTCTCCGACTGATTCCAGGACGTGACGAGCCGGATTTCTCCTGGCGCCCAATCGTAGAAGTCGAATCCCTGAGAGCGGAGCGTTGTCGCCTCTGCCACTGTCATGCGAACAAACACCTCGTTCGCTTCCACTGGATAGACCAATCGCCCCGCGGATGCCGCCGCGAGCCTTTGTGCCGCACCATTCGCCGCCTGCGCATTTTCGAGCCAGAGATCGTCCTTGAGCATCGCCATCAACTGCGCCGCAAGATAACGTCCCTTTGAAAGCAGATGTCCGCCCCGCTTCCGGCGATAACGTGTTGCTTCAACAAGGTCCGGCTTGAAAAAGACAAGCGCTTCCGCGCTCATTCCGCCATTCTTGACGAAGCCAAAGCTCAGTGCATCGACACCGGCCCGCCATGTCAGATCAGCTGGAGACGCTTTGGTTGAGGTCACTGCATTGGCGAAGCGGGCACCATCCATGTGGAAACCAAGGCTAAGCTGCCGCGCGGTTTCCCCAATCGCGCCCACTTCATCAGCACGATAGGTCAGGCCATATTCGGTCGCATTGGTGATCGAAACCATGTGGGGTTGGGCCTGATGCACATCTTTTCGTATCGATCCCGCAATGGCATGAATAGTGGAGGGGCTGAGCTTTGCCCCCTCCCCGTCGCCAAGCAACAGCTTTGCGCCGTGGGTGTAGAATTCAGGCGCACCGCATTCATCAATCTGGATATGGGCATCCTTGTGACAGATCACGCTTCCATGAGGAGGGCACATGCTGGCCAGCGCCAAGGCATTGGCCGCCGTTCCGGTCGAGATCCATAACGCAGAGACGTCGCATTCAAACACAGCCGAAAAACTTGCATCA
>JANLST010000226.1:0-4581 GCA_031362505.1 Sphingomonadales bacterium | reverse complement strand
ATCCTCGGCCTGCACGGTGCACGCTCTGCCTATACGACGGGCAAGGGCTCCATAGTGATGCGCTGCCGCCATATCGTTGAAGAAGGCCGCGGTGACAGGCGCAGCATCGTCCTGACCGAGATTCCCTTCCAGCAGGGCAAGAATGCGCTAGTCGAAAAGATCGCCGAAGCGGCCAAGGAAAAGCGCGTCGAGGGCATTTCGGACATTCGCGACGAATCGAACCGGTTGGGCGTCAGGATCGTCATTGACCTGAAGCGCGACGCCTCTCCCGAAGTCGTGCTGAACCAGTTGTGGCGGCATACGCCCGCACAATCCAATTTCCCGGCCAACATGCTCGCGATCCGCGGCGGACGCCCTGAAGTCCTCACGCTTCGCGATATGATCGAAGCGTTCGTGAAATTCCGTGAGGAAGTCATCACGCGGCGATCGAAGTTCGAGCTCGCCAAGGCCCGCGACCGTGCCCATGTCTTGCTGGGACTGGTGATTGCCGTCACCAATCTTGATGAGGTTGTCCGTATCATTCGCGGATCGTCGAGCCCGGCTGAAGCCCGCGAGAAACTGGGCATGCGCGATTGGCCGGTGGCGGAAATAGCCCCGTACATTGCGCTCGTTGAAGCGGTCGAGGATCATGACGCGGTAGGAGGCAGCACCTATCGCCTGTCTGAAATCCAGGTCCGCGCCATTCTCGATCTCCGCCTCCATCGCCTCACGGCGCTTGGACGCGACGAGATCGGCAAGGAATTGAAGGAACTGTCAGACAGCATCGCCTATCTGCTTGAAATCCTCGCCGACCGCGTGAAGCTCTACAAGGTGATGAGCGAGGAACTGATCGCTGTCCGTGACGAATTCTCCACGCCGCGTCGCTCCGAAATCACCGCCTCATTTGATGGCGTCGATGATGAAGACCTGATCGAGCGTGAAGACATGGTCGTTACCGTCACGATGGATGGCTATATCAAGCGCACAACGCTTGAAACCTTCCGGGCACAGAAACGTGGCGGCAAGGGTCGGGCCGCGATGGCGACCAAGGACGAAGATGTCGTCACCGAGCTTTTCGTGACGTCCACCCACACGCCCGTCTTGTTCTTCTCGACCGCCGGCAAGGTCTACCGCATGAAAGTCTGGCGCCTGCCGGAAGGCGGCCCGAACACGCGTGGACGACCGATGATCAACCTGTTGCCACTCGCGCCGGGCGAAACCATCTCGACCGTCCTGCCTCTGCCCGAGGACGAGGCCGAATGGGGCAAGCTTCACGTCATGTTCGCCACCGCAAAGGGCAGCGCGCGGCGCAATTCGATGGACCAGTTCACAAGCATCCAGACGAATGGCAAGATTGCGATGCGCTTCGAGGAAGGCAGCGAGGATCGCCTGATCGGCGTTGCGTTGCTGACTGAGCAAGACGATGTCCTGCTCGCCACACGCAACGGCAAGGCGATCCGGTTCAAGGGAACCGACGTGCGCGCATTCCAGTCGCGCGCGTCAACCGGTGTGCGCGGCATGACGCTGAAGGGCGATGACGAAGTGATTTCACTCTCGATCCTGCGGCGTTCCGGCGCCACCCAGGAAGAACGCGAAGCCTATCTTCGTGCCGCGCCCTGGAAGGATAATGAAAACGCCCCGACGCTTTCGCCCGAACGGATTTCCGAAATGGCCGAGCGCGAGCAGTTCATCCTCACGGTCTGCGCCAATGGCTATGGCAAAAGGTCTTCGGCCTATGAATACCGCCGGACCAATCGCGGCGGACAGGGCATTACCAATATCGACAATATCGGCCGCAACGGCCTTGTCGTGGCGAGCTTCCCCGCGACCGACGTGCAGCAACTCATGCTCGTCACCGATCAGGCCAAGATGATCCGCATGGCCATCGGCGGCATGCGCGTGATCGGCCGCAACACCGGTGGCGTCCGCCTGTTCAACGTTGCGGATGACGAACATGTGGTGAGTGCCGCGCTGATCGAGGAAGCGGATGACGATGCGGATGAGGGCGTCATTGAAACAGCCCCGGATGCAACCGACACGCCAAGCCTACCAGAAGAGTGACGGCCAACGCCTTCAAGATATTGACCGCCGAGCAATGGACACAGTTTGAGGCGGACGGCGTATTTCAAGGCGCGCCGATTGATGTGGCGGACGGCTATATCCACCTCTCCAC
This sequence comes from Sphingomonadales bacterium, assembly GCA_031362505.1. Classification (GTDB taxonomy): domain Bacteria; phylum Pseudomonadota; class Alphaproteobacteria; order Sphingomonadales; family Sphingomonadaceae; genus Aquisediminimonas. The sequence continues at coordinate 2,429 of JANLST010000226.1, read as the reverse complement.
CGCCGATCAGGTGCAGGGAACGCTCGACAATCATATTGCAGGACAGGCCGGACTGGTGATGGCAGAGATCGACCTCGCCGCACTTGGAAACATGGTGCGCTGGGAAGTGTCGCGCGGAAACGCGCTGTTTCCACATGTTTACGGGGATTTGCCAATCAGTGCGGTTGTTCGGGTTGTCGGACTATGACCGGGATGGGTGGCAAGCGGACGGAATGAAGTCGCTTTTCCGCTATTGCGGTCTGTCATCGACGTGTTAGCTTTCGGTCGGGGGTACGGATGGCCAATGCTTGGGTGCGCGACCGCGCAAGATTGTTCTATTGCGCGTTTGGCATTTATTCGCTCGCAGCAGTCGCCTTCGGTTTCAGCACGACATATATTCAACCCATGGCGCGGCAATCCTTCGTTGCGCCGCCGATCGTCCACCTCCACGGGGCTCTGTGCCTCACTTGGGTTCTTTTGTTCATAACCCAATGCGTGATGGTTCGAAGCGGCCAGACCCGCCTGCACCGACGCCTTGGCTTGACTGGGGTGCCAATCGCACTTGGCATCCTGATCAGCGGAATGGGTACGGCAAAATGGGCGACAGAGCGCGATCTTGCGACAGTGCCAACCGCCCTAACCACGATGATTGGCACACTTACCAGCCTCGTGATCTTTCTCGTCTTCGCGATCGCCGGAGTCGCAATGCGGCGCAGACCCGATTGGCACAAGCGCTTCATGATGCTTGCGACCGTCGCCGTCCTGTGGCCAGCATTTTTCCGCTTCCGCCACCTCATGCCTTGGGTGCCTCGTCCTGACATTTGGCTTGGGTTGGTACTGGCAGATCTGCCCATCCTGTTTGCAGCCGTCCGCGACCGGCTTGTGTATGGCCGAGTACATCCGGTGTGGGCTATATTCGGAAGCCTGCTCATTGCCGAGCAAAGCTTTGAGGTCATTGTGTTTGAAACACATGTCTGGAGCAAGCTTGGCGCTTTGATCTACCGGATTCTTTCGTTCCAGATGGTCACTTGACGAAGCGCCACAAAATTTTGCCGCCTACGTCCGCAATGAGGTCGGAAGTAGACATCGCATTATTCTCGATGCGGAATGACCGGAAGGTTGTGGATTGCTGACAGGCAGCTTTTGGCACTTCACGCACGGTTCGCTACTCTAGCTGGTGGAGATTGAGACGCCATGCGCAACTATCCCGGCTTCGAGCACGTCTGGTGTGGAGAGCAAGCTGGGACACTTTTCAAGCTGACGGCTTGACGATAAGATTCAATCTATGACCAAACAGGAGCGCCCCATGACTAATAAAGGCCTTGCAGCTGCCCTAGGGATCACCGTTGCGCTTTGCTTCTCGTCACAGGCGCAAGCTGTCGAAATCCGGCTATGTGAACACGAAATTCGCACTTCCTCGCTTAACGAAGAGCGTGGGGTGCAATCAGCGCTCATCCAAGGCTTTGCGGTGGTTAACTTGGGCGACCGTCCGGTAAAACTGACTGGCGTAACATTTAATCTCAAAGACCGTCAGCAACTCCGAGACTCGCGCTGGCTGATGCCTGCCGACATTTCCAGTGCCGTGAAGCAGGCGCCACAGATCGCTATGATGGCACAAATATTCCCAGCGCAATTTTGCAACGGCAAGATGCTTGCGGATGCAAAACTTGCGACCTCCGATATGCTCGCGCCGGGCGAGGCTTTGATCTTCATGTACCAGCCTTTTGTCTGGAAGGGCGTGCGCGACGAGATCGAAATAGCAGCGGAATCCAAGCTCGACACGGAGCTGAAAATTGATCGGATCGCACTCCCGATTGTGCCGGGGGCATCGAAAACAAAGGCCTTGTTTCCCATCGTGGGCCGTTCGTTTGTCGCAGTCGCGGCGAGCTTTCATACCCCCCACCGCTGGGCGGGATTTGAGGAGTTTGCCTATGATATTGTGGCCCTAACCGGGAACGGCTCAACTTACCGCGGGACAGGCGCAAAGCTCAGCGATTATGCCATATTTGGCAAACCGGTGCGGGCAGTAGCAGATGGCAAAGTGGTGGCCGTGCTGACCACCGAGGTTGACAATGTAGCCATGATCAAGCGGCAGGGTGAGGCCGATGACGCTTATCTCGGGCGGCTCCAGGAAGCGCAGGCTGCACTTCTTATGAAGGGCATGGCAAGCGTGCTGGGTAACCATGTCGTGATCGATCATGGCAATGGAGAATTTTCGATCTATGCGCATCTGAAACAAGGCAGTGTGCGCGCCACTCTTGGAGCGGCGGTTATGGCGGGCGATACGATCGGCGCAGTGGGTAGTTCCGGAAATTCAACTGAGCCGCACCTCCATTTCCAGGTCTGCGATGGCTCAGACATCGCCACCTGTCGTCCGATTCCTGCCAGTTTTACACGGTATCACCTCCCATTCGAACTGGCTCCACGCACCATCCAGTCGGGCGATGTCG
>JANLST010000196.1:0-3548 GCA_031362505.1 Sphingomonadales bacterium | reverse complement strand
GCGCCCGGCATCTGGTTGCCGGACCATGTCGAGGCATGGAAGCCGGTGACTGATGCCGTTCATCACGCTGGCGGGAAGATTGTACTCCAACTTTGGCATATGGGCCGGCTCGTTCACCCGGATTTCATCGGCGGTGCGCAGCCGGTTTCCGCGTCTGCAACGACGGCGCCTGGAGATGCACATACCCCGACGGGCAAGAAGCCTTACGCCGAGGCACGCGCGCTTGCGCTCAGTGAGATTCCCCGCCTGATCGGCGACTATGTTCATGCTGCAAAGAATGCGATCGCCGCTGGATTCGATGGGGTGCAACTGCATGGAGCGAACGGTTATCTGATTGACCAGTTCCTGCGCGACAATTCTAACTTTCGCGACGATGCCTATGGCGGGCCGATCGGGAATCGCATCCGCCTGCTGGCAGAAGTCACACAGGCGCTGGCTGACACCGTCGGCGCGGATCGAACTGCCGTGCGGCTGTCACCGAATGGCGAAACCCAAGGCGCGGATGATTCCAATCCGGTTGGACTTTTTACGGCTGCCGCAACGGCGCTTCAGTCCATCGGTATTGCCTTCCTTGAACTGCGTGAACAAAAGACATTCGGCAATTTCGGGAAGAGCGATGTGCCGCGCGTATCGCCGGACATTCGCAAGGTTTTTCACTCGCCGCTCATTCTCAATCAGGAATATACCATTGAAACCGCGTCTGCAGATCTTGAGAGTGGCCTTGCCGATGCGATCAGTTTTGGCCGACCGTTTATTTCAAACCCGGATCTGCCTGCCCGGCTTGCAAAAGGTCTCGCCCTGGCGCCGGATAACTTTAGGACCTGGTACACGCCGGGGCCCGAAGGCTATATCGACTATCCTGTCGCAGCTTGATCCAGAAACTTCTTGAGCATTGCCTTTCCCTTGGTCGCGACAATTGCTCGCACCTGGGGGATCGCAAGAGGGATCACGATAAAAAGCCATAGATTGGTCATGATCAGGAACGCGGTGAGAAGCAGGCAGGCAGCGACCAGGACAATCAGCCTGCCGGCAAGGCCTGAATTGGTGCCTGATTGTGCTGACTTGGTCGATGGCGTCTCGACATTACCAGTCGCTTTGACGACCAGCGCCGAAAGCGCAGAGTGCTGCCTCGTCGGTACGCTGGGTTGAGGCGGCGGAGCGATTGCAGAACTTGGCATCGGCGAACGGCTCAAGCCATTGTCCGCGCCATATTCCTGACCAGTCCTGGTATCTATGGTCACAAGTCGCCGTCCGCGCTCCTCCACCCTGTAGCGAGACGGGGCCATTGCCACGGACTCAGCCCCCGAAACGCTGCTTCAGGTCAAGCAGTGCGACCGCGGCCTTGGCCGCTTCGCCACCCTTGTCCTTTTGGGCAGGATCGGCACGGACAATCGCCTGCTCCTCATTCTCGACGGTCAAAATGCCATTGCCGATAGGAATCCCGTCCATGGTAAGCGCCATGATGCCGCGCGCGCTTTCGCCTGCAACGATTTCGAAATGATAGGTCTCACCCCGGATCACCACGCCTATGGCGACATAGCCGTCATAGCGACCGGATTCTGCAGCGAGCGCGATCGTGCCGGGGATTTCGAGCGCGCCAGGAACAGTGATGACCTCGGCCAGATGTCCGGCCTCTTGCAGCGCGTTGCGGGCGCCGGCGATGAGCATGTCGTTCAGATGGTCGTAAAATCGTGCTTCGACGATCAGGAATTTGGCCATGCGGAGTTCCTTCTGGATTTACTTGTCAAGCTGCCGAGCGAACCTAGCGATCCATGACCTCTCGCATTCGCGCAAGATAGCGGGCGAGCACATCAATTTCGAGATTGACGGCCTGCCCAGGTTGCACATCGGCAAAGGCTGTTACTGACCAAGTATGGGGGATGATATTGATTGCGAAATTTGCTGTACCGTCGGGCTGATCGGTGACTTCATTGACGGTCAGCGAAACGCCATCGATCGTAATCGAGCCCTTTGTCGCGACAAAGGGTGAAAGATCTCTTGAGATACCGATGCGAACGCGATGCGAATCACCGTCCGGCGAGATATCGAGCACTTCACCGATGCCATCGACATGGCCGGTTACGATATGCCCGCCGAGCTCATCACCAATCTTGAGTGCGCGCTCAAGGTTTAGCTTGCGGCCAACCGTCCAAGCCCCCTGAGCAGTTCGGCTGACGCTCTCACCCGAAACATCGACGGCAAACCAATCCACTCCTTTGTCGACAACTGTCAGGCATACTCCCGAACAGGCAATCGATGCGCCAAGGTCAATTGTCGACGTCTCATAATTGCATTCGATACCACAACGCAGGTCGCCACGCTGCTCAGCCGAGCGAATAATGCCGATGTCGGTGACGATCCCAGTGAACATGCTAGAGTCCCTTATCGACCCGTTCGTAAATGTCGAGCGTGTCGCTGCCAAGTTGGCGGGTATCGGTTCGTCGCCATTGGCCGTGGGCATCATCCATCCGGTCAAGTCCGATGTCCCCGAGGGATGCGCGTCCGGCTCCGATCGTGATGGGTGCGCGATAGAGCAGTAGCCGGTCAACCAGGCCGGCTTTCAGAAACGATGCTGCGGTAGCGGCGCCGCCTTCGACGAGGATCCAGTCAACACGCTCAAGATCAGAGATCGCGTCCGGCGAAGCGAGCGCTTCCCATCCCGGCGGGGCCAAGCCTTTCGTCAACACCCCCTTCCGCGGAGACCTTTCCTCAAGGCCGGGAAGGCGGACATCGAGACGAGGATTGTCTACCTCAATCGTCCCGCGACCAACGATGATCATGTTGGCTCGCGTCCTTTCCAGATGGCCGTGCGCGCGAGCCGCCTCTCCTGTGATCCAGCGGCTCTCTCCGTTTTGGAGCGCGATGCAACCGTCGAGCGAAGTCGCAAGTTTCAGGGTGACATACGGCCGTTTACGAGTCTCCCGGGACCACCAACCCGCCATTGACGCCCTGGCTTCGTTTGCCAATGGCCCACTCGCAACCGCCATCCCGCCGGCACGAAGGCGGTCGAAGCCTTGTCCGTTGGTCCTCCTGTCAGGATCGAGCGTTGCTGAGACGACACGTGAAACGCCCTGTGCGATCAGGCTGTCTGCGCAGGCGGGACCACGGTCGCTGTCATGGGCGCAGGGCTCAAGCGACGTATAGGCCGTGCTCCCCCGCGCGGCATCACCTGCCTGTGCCAGCGCCATTGCTTCTGCATGTGGACGCCCGTCAGGCTGTGTCCAGCCGCGACCAACCACGCGTCCGTGACGCACCAGAACGCACCCGACGTTGGGGTTGGGCGTTGTACGTGCGCGGCCTCTTCCAGCAAGCGCAATCGCTGAAGCCATGAAACGAACATCCTCGGCGCTCGTCAAAACCCCATCCCGCTTAACTTCTTGCTCAATGCCTCGGACGATTTGCGTTGCGCCTCCTGAAGCTCCTTGAGCTCTTCTGCTTCGGCCTTCTGCTTTTTCTGGTCGATCACCTGTTGCGCCTTGATCTGCGCATCGGTTCTCTTGCCGGAATAATTCTGGACCCAAACCACCTCAGGAGGTTTGTATTCTTTG
>JANLST010000194.1:0-2453 GCA_031362505.1 Sphingomonadales bacterium | reverse complement strand
GGTCACTGGACGAGGTCGAACCCGAAATCCTGCGCGTCTATGCAAAGCTCGGCATTCCGAACGAGGAGCAGAAGGTTATCGAGGGAGTAGAGGGTGCGCGCAAGGTTGCGGTCGATGCGGTGTTCGATTCGGTCAGCGTCGCCACCACTTTCCGTGCCGAGCTTGAACGGGCAGGCGTGATCTTCCGTTCGATCTCCGAAGCCTTGCGCGAATATCCCGAACTGGTCCGCAAATGGCTCGGCAAGGTCGTGCCGATGCACGACAATTATTTCGCGGCACTCAACTGCGCGGTCTTTTCGGACGGCACCTTTGTCTACATCCCTGAAGGCGTGCGCTGCCCAATGGAGCTTTCGACCTATTTCCGGATCAATGCCGAAAATACCGGCCAGTTCGAGCGAACGTTGATCGTGGCGGACAAGGGCTCCTACGTCTCCTATCTCGAAGGCTGTACCGCGCCGATGCGCGACGAGAACCAGTTGCACGCGGCGGTCGTCGAACTGATCGCGCTCGACGATGCGGAGATCAAATATTCGACCGTTCAGAACTGGTATCCAGGTGATGCCAATGGCAAGGGCGGGATTTACAATTTCGTGACCAAGCGGGCCTTGTGCCAGGGGCGGAATTCGAAGGTCAGCTGGACGCAGGTCGAAACCGGCAGCGCGATCACCTGGAAATATCCAAGCTGCGTCCTGTCGGGCGAAAACAGCGTAGGGGAATTCTATTCGGTCGCGGTCACCAACAATTACCAGCAGGCCGATACCGGCACCAAGATGATCCATCTCGGCAAGGGCTCGCGCTCGACCATCGTGTCCAAGGGGATCAGCGCGGGCAAGTCGAACAACACGTATCGCGGCCTTGTCCGTGTCGGCCCGACGGCGGAGGGCGTGCGGAATTTCACCCAGTGCGATTCCCTCCTGCTCGGCAGCGAATGCGGCGCACACACCGTGCCCTATATCGAGGTCCGCAATCCCTCGGCGCAGATCGAGCATGAAGCGACGACCAGCAAGATTTCCGACGACCAGCTTTTCTACGCAATGCAGCGCGGACTCGGGCAGGAGGAAGCGGTCGCACTGATCGTCAACGGCTTTGCCAAGGAAGTGTTGCAGCAATTGCCGATGGAATTTGCTGTCGAGGCGCAGAAGCTGTTGGGCATTTCGCTTGAGGGGAGTGTTGGCTGATGTCCGTGATCCAACTTCTTGTGATGAAGCCGGAACGACGTCCCGACATTCAATCCATTCGGGATGCAGGAGTATCGAGCGAAACGCCGTTCGTCCCTGAGGAGGCGGACTTGGCGACGCACACCGGATTTTTACCCGTTGAGATTGAGGGTCGAAATAGCGGCTTCGAATATTACTTCGAGCCGATTGAAGATGGCGCTCTCCCAGATGATGCGACGCGGTTTGGCTCGCATCAAATGATCTCCCGAACTGGGGGCGATTTGGCCGAAATGCTGGCGTCGCTGGCGTTCTTTCAGGCGGCTGCCAAGCTTTCCGGCGCAGCGTATGTTTATCCAGACGACGCGATCATTGTACCGCCGACAGAGGTAGACGCCTACTTAGCGGACCAGATTAAGATGCTTCGAAAGTACCTAAAATAGCTATGCTCCAAATCAATCCCCTCCACGCCACCGTCGGCGCTTCAACCCTCCCCCCCTTCAGGGGGAGGGGGTCGGCTGGCGTCGCCAGACGGGGAGCGGGGGGTAGAGCGATGCGCAGCGAACGTGGTCTTCCCATAAGCCCGGGCTGGCGGACTCCCCCCTCTCCCTGCTTCGCTGCGCGAAGCTTTCCCTCTCCCCCTGAAGGGGGCGAGGGGTGAGCGTGCTTATCGACACTGTTCAGGTCCGTGCGGTGACGCTTGGGGATGCTGCGGCGCTGGCCGAATTGCTCAACGCGATCATCGCGCAGGGCGGCACGACCGCGCTCGAAGAGCCGTTCACCCCTGAACGGCTGGCGGAAACCTATCTCACCGGTCCGGCCGTTCTCGGCTGCTTTGTCGCGGTCGATACTGACACCGGTCAGCTTCTGGGATTCCAGACGCTGGGCCGCTATCCGAACTTGCCCGACGACGTTGGCGATATCGGTACCTTTGCCCGCATCGATGGCAAGCAGCGCGGCGTTGGCTCGGCGCTGTTTGCGGCGACGCGTGCGCGGGCAGACGCGCTCGGCCACAGTGCGATCAACGCGACGATCCGGGCCGACAATAAAGGTGGCCTGGCATTCTATACCAAGCTCGGCTTTGTCGATCATAGCGTCACCCGCGCAGTTCCCCTGAAAGACGGGACGCCGGTTGACCGGGTCGACAAGCGCTATCCTCTCAATTCTATCGAAAACGGCAGACAATGCTCCTAATCCATAACCTCCACGCCACCGTTGGCGACAAGGCTATCCTCAAGCGCCGTCTCGCCGCCGTCGCACTTGCGGCCGCGCTGCTCGGCGCTTGCGACGGTGCGGTCA
>JANLST010000187.1:0-1949 GCA_031362505.1 Sphingomonadales bacterium | reverse complement strand
CGCCCGCTGGCTCGATCGCCACGGCAAGAAGCATGAAGAAAAGATCGACGGCATGCTCGCGACCTGCCTCCAGCATGAAATGGACCATCTGGAAGGCATCCTCTTCATCGACCATCTGTCGAAGTTGAAGCGCGACATTGTACTCAAGAAACTGCAAAAAGCGCGCCGCCTGGCCGCATAAAACCCGACCAGCGATCCGCGCTAGGCCCAATCAATGTCTGGAAGTGGGAGATTAGCGGCCGTCCGGTTTGCAACACCAATTTGCCTAATCCAGACCTGACTCGGTAAATGTAACAGCAACAGGTCAAGGCCCACGGCGGACGCTGCGATGCGTATCGGGATTGTCATCGTCACAATTCGTTACGGCCTACTGAGGCGGCGGGATGGACTGATCAGGCGTCGTCAGGAACGGCTCGTCTGGCCCGATCATCTGTTTTGGTGGCGCCTGTCCGGACATATCAGGTAAAATCGGAGCCTGTGGCGGTGCGGCCGTTGCCGGGCTGATAGGCGCTGATGCTGGATTGATCGCACTTGTCCTCTTTCCCCGCAATTCATCGATTTCGGCTTGGCGAGTCTGCATATAGTCATTGCGCATGGCGGTATATGGATCAGCGGACTCGTCGCGCAATTTGAGCAACCGTTCGTCGGATTCAGCGCGGTCGTCGAGGGATCTGACAGTGGTAGTGGTCACGGAATAGGCGGGCTGGTTGAATGGTTTTCCAACAACGGACGGTAACACGAGCAGGTCCAGGCCGCGGCCCAGGACATCGCGCAGGGTTGTCGGTCCGATCAGGGGAAGAAACAGGTAGGGACCAGGCTTCACGCCATAATAGCCCATTGTATAGGCGAAGCCATTCGGATGACGAGGCAGTTCGAAAGGGCGCTTCTTGGCAACGTCGATGAGCCCTCCAACACCAATAGTGGAATTGATCGCAAAGCGGCCAATAGTTTCGGCCGCCTTGCCCGGCTTGATCTGCAAAATGAAGTTCAGGAAAACGACTGGTTCCTGAAGGTTGCCAAAGAAGTTACGCAAGCCGCTCCGGACGGGTCGTGGCACAACATGTTGGTAGGCCAGCGCGACAGGGCCGACAAATGCCTTGTCGACTGCCTGGACCGCGGTAAAAGATGCTGCATTGACTTCCCGCAAAGGATCGATGGCAGCGCCGCCAGGCTGCGCCATCACGATGATCGCGCTCTGATCTGTTTGATCCACGTCGGAACTGCGGGTTGATGCAGAAGGCGCCGCCAACGGGACGGATTCAGCCGGTGGCGGGGGCGATTCTGGCGCCAATGCCGATGTTGCTTGTGTCCCGAGTTCTTGATCAGGTGCAGTTGGTTCGGCCATCAGTGCCGGCACATCCGTCAGTATGTCCACGATATCCAAAGGGCAGCCTGCCAGCAATACTGCAAAAGGAAACACTAAAACGCTCAACTGCTCATCCTTTGGAAGCGACCCAGTTTCAGGGCTCTCCACACGCTACTCATATCCAGCCCTTCTAACTTAAGCGCTCGCTCTGACGGGACTATCCTTGTCTGTCCGCGACGCAGTGAGCGAAGTATCGATTGCTTGCAACGCCGCATCCAAAACTTCTGGATACGGCATGCGCGCATCGATTTCACAGACGTTGGCACCATTGTAATTAATGTGCGGCATAATCGCGATTTTGTCGCGAAGCTCGGATAGGGGGTGGTCGGATTTGCGCTCGAAAGCGGTCTCGGCGTCGATGTTCAAACGGATAACAAGGCTGGGCCTTTGGGCCGCCATCCACTCATACAGCTTATGTTCTCGTGTGGCGATTTTCTGTATTAGCCAGTTGTTCGTCCGGTCGATGGTCAGGCCCGGGCCGTCATAATGGAATCCCGGAGCTTCGACTTGCGGGTAGCGTTCGGCGATCACTAGCACCCCACTTCGCGCCAGCCTTATCAACCGTCGCAACTGCAAAACCCGC
>JANLST010000165.1:0-10301 GCA_031362505.1 Sphingomonadales bacterium | reverse complement strand
TCTGTTTTCGACTGAGACATGGCAACTCCTGCGCGTGTTTTTCGCGCATATCATAGTGAAGCCGCGAGGCGCACGTCCAGAATCGCTGATCCCCATTTGTATTATTCCGCACTGCAGCATAGGGCGGGTTCATGCTCTCGCCTCCGACACGCTATCCCGGCCGAATCGAATTCGTCATCCTGATCTCGGTGATCATGATGATTGTCGCCTTCACAATCGATTCGATGCTGCCTGCACTTCCGGCGATTGGCAGTTCGCTTGGCGTCGCTGACGAGTCGCGATGGCCCTTTGTCATTTCGGCGTTTCTGGCCGGGTTTGGCGTTTCGCAGCTTTTCGTCGGCGTGCTTTCGGATCGTTACGGCCGACGTGCCCTGATCTTGTGGTCTCTGTTCGGGTTTGCGCTGACCAGCCTCGCGGCGACACTCGCACCGACATTTGAACATCTTCTCGCTGCCCGTGTTGCCCAAGGCCTGACCTGCGCTGGAGCGCGCGTCATTGTTACATCGATTGTGCGGGACAGGTTTGAAGGGCGCGAGATGGCGCAAGTCATGAGTCTTGCCAGCATGGTGTTCATGGCCGCGCCGATATTGGCACCTGCAATGGGCCAACTCGTCCTTGCCTTCGGGCCATGGCGCTGGATCTTTGGCGCGCTTGCCTTGATCGGGCTGGCCATCTGGACCTGGGTTTTACTGAGGCTGCCGGAAACCCTTGCGATTGAAAATCGAACGGCGATTTCGCCGCCGACGATTCAGGCAAGCGCAAAAGCCGTCATCACAGACCGGATGTCGCTGGGCTATGGGAGTGCGATGGCGATTGTCTCATGCGCCCTGTTCGGGTTCCTTATGTCCGTTCAGCCCATCTTCCAGCACACATTCAATCGCCCCGAGTTCCTTCCGGCCGGCTTTGCGATCATGGCTGGAGGTATGGCGGTGGCATCGCTTCTCAACGCGGTGATCGTGAAAAAATACGGAATGCGCCGGATTGGCCATGCAGCCCTGTTCTTCTTTACCGGCGTGGCAGGCATCCACGTGATCGTCGCCCTGACCGGCCATGAATCGCTCCTGACCTTTATCGGCCTGCAAATGGCGATGATGATGGGTTTTTCCCTGATGGCCGGAAACTTCGGCGCAATGGCGATGGAAAATATGGGTAAGGTCGCAGGAATGGCGAGCTCCCTGCAAGGATCGCTTGCAAACATTGTCGCTTCTGTATTCGGGACCCTTATCGGGCGTGCCTTTGATGGTACAACCGTGCCGCTCTACACCGGCTATTTCTTGTGTGGTGTGATTGCACTTGTCATCGTTTTTGTGACAGAACGGGGTCAGTTCTTCGTCGCGCGCAATGCGCCTGCGACAATAGCGGAAGGGTGAAATCTTGGCACATTGGCTACTCAAGTCCGAGCCGCACAAATACAGCTGGGAAATGATGGTCAATGACGGTCGCACCCATTGGGATGGCGTGCGCAACCATCAGGCAGCAATAAACCTCAAGGCGATGCAGGTCGGCGATACCGCGTTTTTCTACCACAGTAACGAGGGCAAGGAGATCGTCGGCATCGTGACGGTCGTCAAGACTGCGTATCCGGATCCAGGTGATCCGGCAGGACGCTTCGTTATGGTCGACGTGGCGCCGGTCGAAGCCATCAGGAACTTTGTTACGCTTGCGCAGATGAAGGCTGAGCCAACACTGGCGGACTTGGCATTGATCCGTCAGTCCCGGCTTTCGGTGGTGCCGGTCAGCGATGCGCATTGGGACATCATCATGCAGATGTCGACCGGCTAGATCTCGATCTCCGCCACGATCAATTCGGCCGCCGCGCTATCGCCGCCGAAATAGAATCGGTACCGGCCACGCTCGACTGTCCAGCAATGTTCGGCCTCGTTCCACCAGGCGAGGTCATTCAGCGGCACGTTGAAGTCGACGCGCTTCGCTTCCCCGGGCTCAAGTTCGACACTCGCAAAGCCACGCAAAAGCTTGTGTGGCCTGCTCACCGTCTCCGGGAATCCGGCATAAAGCTGAGCCACTTCACGACCGCGGGCATGCCCGGTATTGCGCACCGTAATCGAACATCTGATACTGTCACCCACGCGCTGTGTTTCGGCGGCCTCAAAGTCGAAACATGTGTATGAGAGCCCAAAGCCGAACGGAAATAGCGGCTGCTTTCCGTTTCGTTCCATCAGCGTGTAGCCGTGAAGCGGGCCGTAAACGATCGCGTCGGCATCCTTGTCAAACGGGGGGTAATCGGCCGGATCGCGTGCAATCGTGAAGGGAAGTTTTCCGGACGGACTGACCGCGCCTGTCAGAAGACTGGCCAGAGCCGTTCCACCTTCCATTCCGGCGTAAAATGTCTGGAGGACCGCGGGCACTGCATCGATCCATTCGTGAATGAGGACCGCCGAACCGGCAACGATCACCACCAGTGTTCGGGGATTAGCGGCCGCGACCGCCCGGATCAATGCGACTTGAGACGCAGGCAAATGCAGATTGTCGCGATCACCGCCGATGGCCCTGATCTTGCCTTCAGCGTCCTGGCCGGCAAGTCCAGCGGTCATGTCGCCCGGAATAAATTCACCTTCATTCTCTGCCGTGTAGCCCGCGACAACAATTGCGAGATCGGCGTTGGCCGCAGCTTTGCCGGCCTCAGCGATATCGGTTTCGTCGCCTCCAATCGTGACGCGATCGCCAAGGGCAGCGCGCATGCCCCCAAAAGGCGTGACAACATGCGGCGGCCGAACCTTGCTCGAACCATTGTCGCCGGTATTGGCCATATCTGCCAATCGGCCGAACATTGCGACGGATTTCATAGTGTCCGAGATGGGCAGCAAGCCCTGATTTTTCAGCAGGACCGCAGATTTTTCAGCGGCCTCGCGCGCGAGTGCGACATGCGCATCGCTTGCAACAAGTGCCAAGGGATAGGACGGCAATGGATCGGGAGCACTGGCAAAACGATAGAGCGTTGTCAGGATGCGCTTGCAGGCCTGATCGATGATCGCGATCGGGATCTGCCCTGCTTCCACTTCGGCAATGAGCTTTTTGCCATAGTGGACAGGCTCCGGATTCTCGATATCGAGACCGGCGACCACACCGTCGGGACCATAGACGCCGAGCATCCAGTCTGAATGGACAAAGCCGTCAAAACCCCAGTCACCGCGCAGTATGGCCGTCAAGAGTGGGGTATTGTGCCCGCAATATTCGCCGTTGACCTTGTTGTAGGCGCTCATCACACTCGCACATCCGGCATCGATGATATGCTTGAAATGAGGCAGATAGACTTCGCGCAGCGGGCGGGGATCGATCTGCACGTCAACCTTGAATCGCGCATTCTCGATCGAGTTTGCGGCGAAATGCTTGACGGTCGCAATAACATTGTGGTGCTGAATGCCGGTCGCGAGCGCAGCGCCCATCTCGCCCAGATGGTGCGGATCTTCGCCATAGGTTTCCTGCGCGCGGCCCCATCCCGGATGACGCAGCAAATTGACGCACACGGCACCGGACAGATTGCACCCTTGGGCACGGACTTCGGCGCCCATCGCGGCCCCGATCCGATGCTCCAGTCCTGCATCGAAACTTGCCCCACGCGCCATCGTGCAGGGAAATGCTGTTGATTGTCCGCGGGCCACGCCGCGTGGCCCGTCCGTAAACCATAGAGCCGGAACGCCCAGCCGTTCGCACCCTGCGCCCGCACGATAGGGCCGAGCCGCCCAGACGCGATTGTCCTCGAGATAGGCCTTGTAGAATCCGCGACCGGACAGCATCGCCACTTTTTCCGGAAGCGTCGCGGCGTTGAGAATTGCGCTGATCGTCTGCGCGATATCGTTCGAGGTCATCCCCTGCTTGGGGCCAAGATCCATTTCCATGTCCATCGCAGGCAACTGGCATGAAAAACGAGCCCGAGGAAGTACCTATGGCACAGGCCAGGTTCAATCGTCAGCTAGCGTGCTGCGATTGAATCCGTGTCGATGTAAACATTGTCGATCGCGCCAAAGCGGACCGAACAGGTGAAGCGCCGCTGCTCCTGATTGCGACTATCGCGCCAGTTGCCGCGTTTCTGGACAATACCTTCGACATCCCAGCCATCAGCCGTTCGATCAACAGCATTGATGTCGCGCACACTCGCACGATCGCCAAATTGGTTTTCAGTGGCGGTCACGCAAGCATCCACTGCAGCGTCTTCGCTGGTGATGTTGCCGCGCTGTTGGGGATAGTCGGTCCGCCCGGTTTCGCGTTCACGATTCTTCTTGGAGGAAGACGCGAGGATCGCCGCGAGAATTCCGACAACGACCACACCTGCGACAACGTCGCCCCCATCCACACGGTCGCGGTGACGGCGATGCCAGCCATGGCCGCCATAACCACCGTAACCGCCATAGCCGCCATAGCCGCCATAACCGCTGTTGCCCCAACCCGCAAAGGCGGGCGTTGCCGAAGTCACAAGGACAGCTGCAGAAACAGCACCCGTCATCAGTTTGCGCATTGAAGCCATTGTAAATTCCTAGCCACCAATCGGTCTGTTGAAACGACCGTGAGTCGTGAACTACGACATGCGCGCTTTCTTCGCGATGAACCAGATCACAGGCTAATGTTAATGTGGCTTCAACTCCAGCCCGGTCCATTTGGCGATGAAGGCATACATGTCGGCAGACTCCGCTATGATTTTGTCCGTCGGTTTCCCGCTGCCATGGCCGGCTCGCGTCTCGATGCGAATGAGGTGGGGCTTGCTGCCAATATCGGCCGCTTGCAACGCCGCTGCATATTTGAAGCTATGCCCTGGCACGACCCGGTCATCCGTGTCTGCCGTCGTAACAAGAATTGCCGGATAGTCGCGCCCGCTCGTGACATTGTGATAGGGCGAATAGGCGCGAAGCGTCCTGAAATCGGCCTCGTTGCCAGGATCGCCATAATCGTCGACCCAATAACGACCGGCAGTAAAGCGATTGAACCGCAACATATCCATCACGCCGACCGCTGGCAGCGCGGCTGCAAACAGATCTGGACGTTGATTGACCACCGCGCCGACCAGCAACCCACCGTTTGAGCGGCCCTCAATCGCGAGTTGCGACTTGTTGGTAATGCCTTCGCTTATCAGATATTCGCCGGCTGCTATGAAGTCGTCGAACACATTCAGCTTGGCCTGAAGGCGTCCGGCATCGTGCCATTCGGCGCCATATTCTCCACCACCGCGCAGGTTTGCGACCGCCAACACGCCACCCTGTTCCAGCCAGGCGAGCTTGGGCGCGCTAAAGCCTGGGCTTTGCGAGATGTTGAACCCGCCATAACCGTAGAGCAGGGTCGGTGCGGTGCCTTTGCCGACGCTGTCTTTGCGCCTGACAATGAACATTGGAATCCGCGTTCCATCCTTTGATGCATAAAAACGCTGGTCGGTCAGATAGTCCGAAGGATCAAACGCGACTTTGGGTTTGGCGAAGATTTCGGCCTGGCCGGTGGTCGTGTTGAAACGATAAACGGTCGGCGGCGTTGCATAGCTCGAGAAGGTGTAAAAGGTTTCGGGGTCTCCTCCCTTCCCACCAAATCCGGCAGCTGAACCGATCGCGGGAAGCACGATTGGCCCAATCAGCCTTCCATCGAGTGTGCGAAGCTCGGCTTCTGACTTGGCGTCGCCGAGATAGGCGAGGATCATGCGTTCGCCAACGAGCGACGCCCCGACCAGCGTATCGTGCGTCTGACTGACGATTTCGACAAGTTTGCGCACTGGTTTATCGGCATCGAGCGTCACGAGGCGGCCCCGTGGTGCATCCCTGTTTGTCAAAAAATAGAAACGTGATCCGACCGAACCGGCCAGTTCCCAATTATTGTCGAGGCCCTTGACCAGGGTTCTCAGCTTGAGAGGCCCCTTGTCGAGCCGACCGACTGTCAATTCATAGCGATCATCGGTTCCCGCCGCGGTGGTGATCAGGAGATAGCGCCCATCATCAGTGACTTGTGCCGAATGGCTCTGTTTCGGCTTGTCTGGCGTCGCATAGATTTTGACATCCGCCGATTGCGGCGTCCCGAGGGCATGAAAATAGATGGCTTGATTGAGGTTGATGGACTGGAATGTTGCGCCGGTTTCCGGCTCGGCAAAACGTGAATAATAAAAGCCGCTGCTGTCAGCATTCCACGCAAGCGGGGAAAATTTGACCCATTTTATCTCGTCATCCAAAGTTGCCCCGGTCGCAACATCGAGGATTTTCAACGTGCGCCAATCGGTGCCGCCATCCTGGATTGCATAGAGCAGGTGTCGGCCGTCATTCGACGGCATCCACTCTGCCAGAGCCGTCGCGCCATCTTTTGCCCACGCGTTTGGATCGATCAGGACGCGAGGCTTGCCATCAAGACCTTGACGGACGTTGAGGATGGACTGGTTTTGCAGGCCGTCATTACGGGTGTAAAAATAGAGCTGCCCGGCCTTGCGCGGGGTGCCGAACCGCTCAAAATTATAAAGTTGCTTCATGCGCCCGGCCAGAATGTCGCGGCCGGGAAGTGTTTTCAGGTAGGCGCCGCTGGCTTCATTTTCCCGGTTCACCCAATTGCGCACTTCGGGGTCTGTCCGGACATCATTTTCAAGCCAGCGAAAGGGATCCGCAACCTTCTCGCCAAACTGTTCCTCGACAAGGTCGGTCGCGCGGGTGTGGGGATAATTGGGCAATGGGCGCTCCGGCACGGGTTCGGCAAGGACCGGATGAGCGATCAGTGCGAAAAGGGCGAGCGCGTGACTGATGCGCATCAATGGGTTCCTATCAGGCTTTTACCTGGTCCTAAACAACCGTAGCACCAACCTCAAGCGGCCAAGTCCTGCAGGAACTGCTATCAGATTTGCGTCGCAGTGCCCGCGACAACATAGAGTGTTACCAATATCCCCGCAATCAGGGCGCCGGGCCGATGGCTGTTCGTCCGCTGCCATGTGAATATTCCGATCAGGGCGACTGCCGCCAGCACCGGCACGAACTGAAGCGCGATCACGGTGCTGAGCGGATCAAAACCCGTCACAAGCGTTCCGGTCATGAAGAAGATGCTATAGATCAGGCCGAGCATCACGATGAAGCCGGTCGTCAATGCCAGCATTGCGGAGCAATAGCGCACAAGCATCGTGTCACCGCGCACCGTCAATGAGCCACATAACGTCCTGAGCGTCACAAGGAACGCCAGCGTCAGCGGCACAACATAGATCGCCGCGACTTCCCATTGCCGGACATTGGGGAATTTGACGGCAACGACCCAGAACCGAAAGTCGGTATGAAAGACCTGACCGACCAGAAAGAGTACGCCATAACCAATCGCGACCGTCGCAACGGCCAACAGGAGCGACCGCGACCAGCCTGATTGTGGCGTCGTCGTGGAACTGCCGGTGAAGCGGTGCATCAACAGGCTTACCCCGGCACCGACCAAAGCCCAAAACGTGACTTGCGTCGTCACCGCTTGCGGGAGCCATGCCGACGGAGGCAGCAGTAAATAGGCAGCAATGAAGGTCGGGAAAAAGAGAAGCGCAGGCATCGCCGCACTCAAGGCGAAGGATCGCCACCAACGGCGGTCGCGATGCGCAACCGCAGGGATCGCCTCGGCCCGCAGGGACACAAAGAATGGCAAGCGAATGAGGATATCTGCTGCACCAAGCAAGATCATGACGAACCCGATAAGGCCGATCCCTGTGCCCATCTCCTTCCAATACCAAGTCTGATTGCTCGCCGGGAGCGGGTGTCCGCCCTTGAGTGTCAAAGCAAACCAATCCGTGGCGTGGCCAATCGCCGCAGTGGAAAAATGATCGCCGGGATGCGTGGTTGAAGGCTGAAGCAGTATCCGCGCAGTTCCGTCGGCTATTGCGCCATAGAGCTGCCCTTCAACAATGGGAGTTTTGGTCCCGAAGACGGCTTGAAGCTTGGGGCTGGTCGGTACATCCTGCGCACGATCGACGCCCCACATGAGCTTCGAAAATTCGTCATACCGACTGAACACGAGCGCGAGATTGCGGGGCCAGGCTGGCGATCCTTCCCTGGCAAACGGGGCGCCGGTCGAGGATCCTTCGAGAACGATCGCCTTATAGGCGTCGGGCATCGCTGCGGCAGCGGCAAGGACTGTCCAGCCGCCCATGCTATGCCCTTCAAGGCCGATCTGGCTTGGATCAACCATCGGTAATGATCGCAGGTAGCGCAGGCCGTCTGGCCCCCCAAATCCGTTCGAAAAGGCCGCGCCTCCGCTGTAACCATGCCCCGTTTGATCAAGCGACAGCACAACATAACCCCGGCGTGCAAATTCAATCGCAAATCCGTCCTGTGTTTCGCGAGAGTTGATATAGCCATGAACAGCAAGAACACCGGGCACGCGTTCGGTTGGGCTGGCGCCCTGCGGCACATAGAGCAATGCACTCATCACGGTGCCGTTGGTGCCAGTAAAGCGGATGTCGCGCACCGATGTGCCGTTTGATGTCCGGATCATGTTTGCCAACAAGGCACCCGTCAGGACAAGGACCAGGCCGACAAGGGCCAGCCACCAGGCGGGTTTGGCCGCAGCATTGCCGGCTATGCCCGTGTCATTCATCCTGTGCTCGCCCTCTGTTTTCGTTGATCTTCTCCAGCAAGCTTACAGATTCCTCAAACATTGTCTTCCTGTTTGTCCGGCTCGGGTTGCAAACCGAGGGCAGTTGGCTGAAGGCTGTTGCAATCCTGAAGAGCGATACAATCGAACCCAGATTGCGCGAGTTGCCCTTGTGAATAGCGAACCACAAATCCTTACTTGGGACCTGCGCGATGGGGACGGATGCGGGCCGAGGGTGATCAACCTTGGTGCGACGATTGTTAGGCTTGACGTGCCCGACGCAAATGGCCGGATAGCGAACGTCGCGCTCGGGCTGCATCGATCCGATGACTATCTCCAAAGCAGTTACTTCCTGGGCTGCGTGGCTGGCCGATACGCAAACCGCATCGCCGGAGGGCGATTCTCATTGGACGGGCAGGATTTTCAATTGCCGATCAATAATGGCCCCAATACGCTTCATGGCGGCCATCACGGCTTCAACAAGCGCTTCTGGCGCGGCGAGCCCCTAATTTACCCGAACGGCAAGGGCGTTCGGCTGTTGCTGACCAGCCCTGATGGGGAAGAAGGCTTTCCGGGCGATGTGGAGGCCTCCACCTCCTATATCTGGACAGACGACAGACGCCTGATCATCGCGTTCGACGCTACCGCAAGCAAGCCGACTCCCTTCAACATCACACAGCACAGTTATTGGAACCTTGGCGGAGCCGATCGGAATGGAACCATTCTCGATCACGAACTTTGCGTGGAAGCGGACGCCTATTTGCCAGTCGATGAAGGACTGATACCAACGGGCGAGTTGAGGCCGGTTGCGGGATCGGCATTCGATTTTCGATCAAAAAAGCCGATCGGACAGGACATTGGCATGGCCGATGAACAGCTTGATCGGGCGAACGGGTACGATCATTGCTGGGTTCTGAATGGCACGGGTCTGCGTCAGGTCGCCGAACTCAGCCATGCGGCCTCGGGACGGCGCATGACGGTGGAAACGGATCAGCCTGGCCTGCAGGTCTATTCAGGCAACGGGTTTGGCGGGGATTCACGCGATGCGATATTTCCCCAATATGGGGGCGTCGCCCTTGAGACCCAGAATTTTCCGGATGCACCAAACCAACCGCTTTTTCCCGACACGATTTTGCGGCCAGGTCAGCGCTTCAGTAGCCAAACGATCTTTTCCTTTTCATCGATTTGACGCGCCAGATGTCAGGCGTCTGCGCAATAGGCGCCGGACGCTGGATTGACGGCAAGCTTGAGCGGAAACGTCTGGCCAGAAAGTCGGCTTCGCGTTTCAAGTGCATCCAACAACGGCGTCACGCCCTGTTTGGGCAGAATTGCCACGACGCACCCGCCAAAGCCGCCGCCCGTCATTCTCACGCCGCCAACGCTGCCAACGACATCCGCCATAAAGTCGACAAGCGCGTCGACGGCCGGGACCGTAACTTCAAAATCATCGCGGAGCGACGCATGGGACGCTCGCAGCAGGACACCCAACGCTGTGAGATCGTTGGCGCGCAGCGCCGACGCTGCCGCAAGCGTTCGGGCATTCTCGCTGACCACATGGCGCGCGCGGCGAAAGGTGACTCCGTCGAGATCCCCTGCGCCAGCCATCAAGCCGGTCTCGTCAACATCACGGAGTGAATCGACGCCATAGTGGCGTGCAGCGGCCTCGCATTGCGCGCGCCGTTCATTATAGGCACTGTCGACAAGCCCGCGCGATACCCCCGAATGGACGATCACGATGGCGGCATCTTGGGGAACCGGAACGGATTGCACAT
>JANLST010000160.1:0-5203 GCA_031362505.1 Sphingomonadales bacterium | reverse complement strand
TACACCTGGCCCGAAATCGCTGGCGTCGGACTGACCGAGGAGCAGGCCAAGGAGCGGGGCGCGGTCAACATCGGCAAGTTCCCGATGATGGCCAACAGCCGCGCCAAGACCAATCACGAGCCCGACGGCTTCGTAAAGATCATCGCCGATGCTCAGACTGACCGGGTCCTCGGCGTCTGGTGCATTGCTTCGATTGCCGGAACAATGATCGCCCAGGCCGCGCAGGCGATGGAATTCGGCGCAACATCGGAAGATATCGCCTATACCTGCCACGCCCACCCGACCCATTCAGAAGCGATGAAGGAAGCGGCAATGGCGGTCACCGGCAAACCGATTCATATCTGATACAGATGCGCGCGCGCCGCACACTCAACCGGATACATGTCTGGCTCGGCTGGCTGGTCGGCATTCCCTTGTTTTTCTGGACGGTCAGTGGCCTGTGGATGGCCGCCCGACCGATCGAAGAAGTGCGCGGCGAACATCTGAAGGCAAGGCCGGTTGCCCTGATGATGAAGACACAACCAGTCTTTCCACAAACCGATGGAATGGCCATCCAGTCGGTAAAACTGGAACAACAGGTATCAGGCCCGGTCTGGATCGTCACTTTGGCCAATGGTGACCAGAAGCGCGCATCGGCGCGTGACGGGGCATGGCTTGGCGGCGTGGGAAAGGCTGAAGCCCGTCAGGTCGCAGAGTCCAGCTATGCCGGGTCCGCCAATCTCGAAGCGATGGAGAGTTTCACGGCCGATGCAGCTCCGCTTGATCTGCGCAAGGAGCGGCCCTCTTGGCGTGCGCGCTTTGCCGATGGCACACATGTCTACGTCGATGCCGATACCGGCGCGATGCTGGCGATGCGATCCAGCCAGTGGCGTGCCTATGATTTCATGTGGGGTCTCCACATCATGGATCTGGAGACGCGCGAGGAAACAAGCCATAGGATCCTCATCGCGTTCGCGGCGATTGCGGCGACGAGCACGATGTTGGGCCTGATTCTGTTGCCGCTGGCTTCACGTCGGCGGAAGGCGAAAACCGACAAATGATGCCCCTTGCTGTTGGGCATTGCCAGACTTAGGCTCTAGGTGAGAGGGAAAGCTGACATGACCGACTTACACGGGCGCATCGCCCTGATCACAGGCGCTTCTCGCGGAATCGGTGAAGCAACGGCGAGGACGCTCGCTGCAGCAGGTGCAAAAGTGATCCTGACCGATCTTGAGGCGCCTGAAGCATTGGCCACTGAACTTGGAGGGCT
The DNA here is from genome assembly GCA_031362505.1 of Sphingomonadales bacterium. Taxonomy (GTDB): domain Bacteria; phylum Pseudomonadota; class Alphaproteobacteria; order Sphingomonadales; family Sphingomonadaceae; genus Aquisediminimonas. The sequence continues at coordinate 3,954 of JANLST010000160.1, read as the reverse complement.
CGCGCGCGTGCACGATGTCACGTGCGAATCTGACTGGATCGAGACGATCGACTTCGCCCGTGAAGCGGCGGGCGGGCTCGATATCCTTGTGAACAACGCCGGGTTGTTTTTGATGAAGCCTCTCATTGACACCAGCCTTGACGATTGGCGCCGGCTGCACGCCGTCAACGTCGAAGGCGTGTTTCTGGGCTGCAAATATGCCATTCCCCTGCTTGCCGAGCGGGCGGCACGATGGAAAGGCGGAGCTGCGATCGTCAACCTTTCTTCGATAGCCGGTCTCGTAGGGAGCGCAGGAACTGCCTGTTACAACGCCAGCAAAGGTGCGGTTCGCTTGTTCACCAAAGGCCTCGCCCTTGAACTCGCCCCGCTCAAAATCCGCGTCAATTCGGTGCATCCCGGCGTGATCGATACGCAGATGGGGAGCGAGGTTGTCGGCGGCATATCCACTGGGCGCCAAATTGGCAGCAACGAGGCACGTTCACAGGTCGCCGAAATGCACCCTCTGGGGCATATGGGCCAGGCTTCCGACGTCGCCAACGCCATCGCCTTCCTCGCTTCGGACAAGGCCGCGTTCATGACGGGGTCCGAACTCGTGGTCGATGGCGGATTTACTGCTCAATGAGAGTGCGGCTGGCATGACAGGGGGCGGGTCACAAATGGCCCCGGCGCTGATCGCCTGGCTCGACCTGTTCGGCATCGCCGTGTTCGCCGCATCAGGCGCGCTGGCCGCGGCGCGGCGCCAGCAAACGCTCGTGACATTCTCTTTCTTCGCGCTCGTCACCGGCGTTGGCGGGGGGACGATCCGTGACCTGCTGATCGGAGCACCGGTCTTCTGGGTTCAGGATTGGCGCGTACCCGCCGTCTGTCTTGGCACTGCGGGATTGATCTGGATGACGCCTGGCCGGTTTTGGAAGGGCCGCGCGCTCGACTGGTTCGACGCAGTCGGACTCGCGGTCTACGCCGTGTTTGGCGCCGCCAAGGCGCTCAGCTTTGGGATCCCGCTCCTGCCCGCGATGATGATGGGCGTGATTACCGCCTGCGTCGGTGGCATCATTCGCGATGTCCTGGCCGGCGAGCCCTCAATCCTGTTGCGCCCTGAAATCTATGTCACCGCCGCTGCACTCGCATCTGGGCTGTTCGTCTTGTTGGCCTGGCTGGGCGTGCCGCTGGTCATCTCGGCAGCAATCGGCGCACTTTCCGGCTTCATGCTTCGTGCACTGGCGATATGGCGTGGGCTGGCAATCCCATCCTATCGGCGCTGACTTGACGGGCACGTCCGACGAGTCCGAGATGCGTATGCCCGAACGCCGAGGCGTATTTGAGCCCATATCCAAGCATCCGATCAAAACCGATATGGGCAATCCAGATAAGCGCACCATCTATAAAAATCGATTGCGAATACGCAACACCGATCAGCCCGACCGCTAGCGGCAACACATAGGCATGTGCGAAATTATAGCAGATCGCGCCGATTCTGGCGTTGGCGAGATAACCCAGCATCGACAGGTCGGGGATCAGGAAGAGCAGGGCAAATAGGCTCCATTGACCGCTGTGCCACGCAAAGGCCATCACGGCACAGGTGAGCACAAGGCCGCTCTCCAAACGAAGAATTGCGCGCGGTGTCCCAGAGACCGACGACGTGGCTTGCTCAAAATCCTGTAGTGCGATCATGCGAACATCCTCCGATCGAATTGACGATGACCGTCTTTCACACGATAGGATACTGATAACAATTGTATGAATAGTACAATCGGTCTATCATTTTTTAATGAGCAAGCGCACGCCCGGCTGGGATCTGTTCGAGACGTTTCTTGCGGTTTTTCGCACCGGCAGCCTTTCGGCTGGCGCTCGCCAGCTGCAAACCGCGCAACCAACGGTAAGACGGCGCATTGAAACGCTCGAACACAGTCTCGGTCAGACATTGTTCACGCGATCTCCCGCGGGCCTTCTGCCGACAGACGCGGCACGGAACATCCTTTCCTATGCGGAAGGCATGGCGGCAATCGCGGAAGCCGGAGTTCGCGCCGTATCCGCAACCGATGGCGCTTCAGCCGGAACCGTGCGCGTCACCTGCAGCGAAATCGTGGGTGTTGAAGTCCTCCCACCGTTGCTGGCTCCATTGCTCGCTAGATATCCAGCGCTTGAGATCGAACTTGTCGCAACAAATGCCGTCGAAAACCTGCTTCGCCGAGACGCCGATATTGCCGTGCGCATGACACGCCCCACTCAGTCCGGCCTTGTGGCCCGCCGCGTCGGAACGATTGGCATCGGACTCTATGCAAGCGATGACTATATCTCAAGGTTGGGAACACCAGAGTCGACACGGGATCTTGGCGGACACGTCCTGATCGGGAGGGATCGAGACGAAACGCTTGACCGCATGCTGCTCGACATTGCCCCCGATGGAACGCTTGGTTTCGGGTTCCGGTCCGACAGCGACCTTGTGCAGCTTGCCGCGATCCGCGCGGGCGTCGGCATTGGTGTTTGTCAAATTGCGCTGGCGGCAACGTCAAACCGGTTAAGGCGCGTCTTGCCACAAATCCGGTTCGACCTGGACGCGTGGCTCGTGATGCACGAAGATCTTCGCGCAACCGCAAGGGTAAGACTATTGTTCGATCATCTTGTCGCGGTGCTCACCCTTTATGCAAAAAAGGGCGTTGAGCATCAGGACGTGACGAACGCGGAGCTGAACTGATCAGGCGCGAACGACCCCGACGGTGCTGAAGGCCTTGATCTCGGCGGGCGGCGTATCGGCTTCAGAAAGCTCACGCTGCCAAAGGCCAATATCGCTCCACTGCCCATTCTTGAAGCAGACCTCGCGATAGGCGCCTGCGCGTCGGAACCCGTTGGCCTCATAAAGCTGGATCAGCTTGTCATTGGGCGTCATCAGTGTGCAGATTGCCTGGGTGAAATTCTGTTCGGTGAGCGTGCTTAAAAGGCTTGCAAGCAAGGTCCGGCGTATGCACTTTCCTTCGAGATCACCGGCGGCATAGACCGCAACTTCCACACCGAACCGGTGCGTGGGCCCAGGACGAAACGGCTTGGCATAGGCATATCCGAGAACCACCTTGCTCTGCGTTGCGACAATCCAGGGATAGGCATCGCCCGCCGCCTTGATACGGGAACGCATATTCCGTGCCGATGGAGCCTTGGTCTCAAAGGAGACGGCGTTGGTCACAACATAGGGAGCATAGATCGCTGCGATCGCCTCTGCATCGTCAAGTTGGGCGGGCCTTAGATCAACCATGAAATAATCCTGTCGAGGAGTGAAAGGCTAGAAGTGGGACGCCGCGGACCTGATCCGGCGGCCGGCGGGCATTCCAGGCAGCGAACCTGAATCGCCGGGCCATCGAGCAGTGCCTTGGCATCGGCCAACCCTGCAATCAGCTGCGCCTGTTGCTGTTGCATCGTGCGCGTGAAGAGATCGACGCGCACGGGCGCTGTCACACCAAGGTCATTGCCGAACAGGCCCGCAAGGAAACCAGGCTCATTCTTCAGGTAGACGCGCGAGACATTATCGGGCGAAATTTTCGCAAGTCGGGCCGCATCGGCAACAGCATCATCGAGAGAGCCAAAGGCGTCGACCAGACCAAGCTGGCGCGCGGTTCCTCCGTCCCAGACGCGGCCCTGCGCAATTTCGCCGACCTTTTCCAGCGGAAGTTTGCGGGCTTTGGACACCAGAGCGAGGAACCGGGCATAAATATCATCGACGCCGGCCTGCAGCAGCGCATCCGTCGTCGCGTTGGTGCCGCCAATAATATCCGGTTGTCCCGAAAGAGGAGTGGTTTTGACGCCGTCAGTGGTCACGCCATATTTGGCGAGCACCGTTTCAAATGTCGGGAGAATCCCAAATACGCCTATCGAGCCGGTAATGGTCGAGGGTTCGGCAAAAACCTTGTCGGCCGATCCCGTGATCCAATAGCCGCCTGACGCAGCCACATTGCCCATGGACAC
>JANLST010000130.1:0-2302 GCA_031362505.1 Sphingomonadales bacterium | reverse complement strand
ACCGCCCATATGACGAAAGGTCGGCCCTGACACGTTTAGCACAACGCGAGGTTCGTTTCGACTTTCAGTCACGTTGGGTCGACCCGCGTTTCGAACCTGTTAAGATGGCGGTTGATCTGGTCTGGTCATTCGCCTCTCCGGACATAGCACGCACGCTCCTGAAGTCACTTGGGGCCAAGAAGATTGCCCCCGCGCCGGGGTATCGAACGCGAGGGCAAAAATTGGCAAATGGACGGAGCCGATCATAAGACTTGCCCCCGCTCGCTTCGAGTCGATTCTGGCATCGCTCTCTCCGGTAATCAGCCTAACTCAATGATGATGCGATACAATATGTCGAAAGATATGGACAAAGGCTCTTCTGCCGTAAAAATGAGACGGGCGGTGAGTGTCGCCAAATCACCGCCCGCCCGCCTCGCGTATTTCAGGAGGGCATCGCAAGGTTTAACCGATCTTGATTTTCGTCACGCGCCCCTGAGTGTCATAAGTCACGCTCCGGTCGCTCCCGCCTATTTGAGCATGATGCGACCTGACCTATACCCACGCACCATGCGAGACATCTGCTTGAGGTAGGCCGTGACGGCCTTTATCGATGCCGAGCGCCTGTCATGCTTCAAGGCGTTGAGATTATCCCGTCCGCACGTCGCGCACGCGCGAGTTAAACTGGCTTAGATATTCGATCCCGCATTGCAGCCGGTGTCCGTATCGGGCGTTCCAGCGTTTTGACCGCCCCCCTCTATTCATCCTTCACGAACTCCGCGCGCGCGAGTAACTGCCGCATCGAACGCGCTGTCATCATCGCATCCGCCAATGTTTTTACCCTGTATTATCAGTTACCGCGTTGGTGGGGCCAAGGCATCCGCTCTGCGTCGAGCAGCTGCTTCGGAATCGCTGGCGGCCTTGGCTGCCGCATCCCGACTGACATCGGCAATTTCACGCGCGGCGGCATCGGTCACCGCTCTCGTATTCTCTCGCGCAGCATTGGCATCATTCCGGGCGGCAGCTGCTTGCATTTGCGATGTGACCGAGTTGATGTTCGCGGCGGCGGCTGTGTCGCGCGCCGAATTGGCTTCGCTCCGCGCGCCCTCTGCCTGGATCTGCGATGTGGTGGAGATCAAATTCGCGGCTGCTGCATCGCGGTTTGCCTGCGCAGCATTTTCGTTGGCGATCATTTCTGCATCGCTCGGACTATTGCTGCAAGCGCCGAGTGAGAGGCAGGCAGTCGCCAAAAATGTGATGTAAATCTTCGTCATCGGATGAACTCCATGTTGGGTGGCGAAAGTTGCGTGTAACGGCGATGTTCGCCATCGGAAGGCGGGGTGTTTGGTGTCGGACGGGATCAGCGAAAGATCAGCCACAGCACGATGATGACGGGAATGGGTACACCCACGAGCCAGAGAAGCAGTCCCTTACCCATCGAAATTCTCCTTAAGTTCTGACCTGACGCATAAACTAGAGTTCGAACGGAAAGTTCCATCCACATGCGACAGGCAAGACATTCCACATGCCCGCATAGTGCCTCCAGTTGGCTCAGGAACGTGGCGATAACGACGCGGGAACGGGTGCCGAAAGCATCGGCAAGCTGGAGCGTCCAAAGGTCTGAATCGCTATGCGATGCCGTCCAATCTTCATCATCAAAGCCTGCCGGTTCGAGCATGATTCCCGGCGGATAAGGTCTAGCGTCGGCGCGCTTTCGTGCCCCTTTTGCCCAATCTACCAGTTCAGCAGCAGGTTCAAGGCGGTCGCGTTTGCGCCGCTTTCGGCGGGGCTTCGCAGCAGCGTCCAGATTGGTAGGATCAATTCGCCCGTCCTGCATGTCGCTTCGTGTGCTCATTGGGGCTGCCATGCTTTGCGTGCTTTCGTGCCGATGTTTTGGGAAGTGCCGCAGCGTTTGCCGATCACGCGCGAATCACACAGCAGTTCCTCCATCCGGAGATGTTAGAAGAACTTCGGATCTCGCTTTCTATGATAGAACAGTCTGCGAACACATCGACCTTCGTCCTTGGACGTCCGCAATATCGTCGAAAACAGCCATCATCATTTTCGATGTGGAATGACCGGAAGTGGGCGGAAAGCGTACAACCGTAGGTGATGGAGCAAACCGAAATGCAGGACGATGAGAAAATCAACTAGACAACAAGTTAGCGTTTGCCTGACAGCATCGGCCGGACATATGACCGCACCCTATACGATCAATCCAACACTACATCAGGCCTCGCAGAATCTGAGCCGTCCACACATGACGGTATCATGCGCCCAGTTACGGCCTTAGAAGAGGTGCTGACCGCCTCCCAAAACGGGCAGC
>JANLST010000091.1:0-1808 GCA_031362505.1 Sphingomonadales bacterium | reverse complement strand
TGCCCGGCAGCGATGACGCATCTCTCTGTTCCCGACGATCGCAAGGCGGCGCTGGGAATCACCTCAAACATGGTCCGGATCTCGATTGGAGTCGAGGATGCCGATGATTTGATTGCTGATTTCGAACAGGCTTTGAACGCTATTTGAACAATAAAGATACCTATTTGGTGTTCTAATGCAGTGTATTTACACTGATTCGGGAAGAAGGAATATTCTCCCTCGTTCCGATTCGCTCTAGTCCCAATCCAGTATTGACCAGCCTTGCGCTATAGCCAGAGCGCGAAGACGGCCATGCGGATTGGCCGCAAATCCTTCGTCCGCCCATGCAAGGCTGGGCGCATCTGAAGCATGGTCGGAATAAAAGCGGATATGTGTCTCATCGCGAGAGATGCCCGTGTGTGCCATCCAGTCGCGAATCATCGCTAGCTTGGCTTCCCCATAGCAATTCTCGCCGTCGATTCGGGGAGACACCGCCGTGCCGATTGTCATTGTACGCGTTGCAATCACGTCCGTGCCCAAAAGGCGTGCAATGTTCGACACGTAGAAAGCATAGGAGGCGCTGGCGATGACGATCTGATACCCGTCTGCCCGGTCGGCATCGATGCGGTAGAGCGCCGGACGAAACACATTTCTGGCCAGCGTCCTGCCGGCAAACCGGGCGGAAATCTCGGCAAGCGCTCCTGCGTCGATCTGCCATCCCAGCATCAAGCCAAGGTTGAGTTCCTTGAGCCGGCCGCGATCGAGCAACTTCAATGCAAATCCGGCAACCGTAAAAATCATCAGCGGACAGAGCAGGATTCGCCAAGGCCGGTATCGGGGAACAGCATAGATAAGAAAAGGGCCGAAGGTCGCCCGGCGGGTTATTGTCTTGTCCAGATCATAAATCGCGATGTGCTGCATGATTTTGCCATAATGGCATTGCAGCTTGCCCGTAAGCAACGAATGCATCAGTGTTTGAGGATTATGCCGGAACCGACCAGTCCATTGGCCGATTTTATCGAGGAAATGGCAGGCGATGTGCCTGTGCTGCGCTTTACCGGCAGGTTAACTCTTGCGCGGCTGGGTGATTTGCCGGTCCGTCTCCAATCGCTTTCCCAGCCTCCCAAACGCATTGACCTGTCCGGGATCGACCGCCTCGATACAGTCGGAGCGTGGATCGTCCACAAGCTGGCGATGGACCATGGCGCTGAGATAACCGGGCTTGATGATGATCGCGCCATGTTGATCAGCCAGGTCGAAAAGGCCGATCAACCCGTGCGAATGCGGCCCGAGACACAGGCACCATTTCTAAGGGTTCTTGATGAGATCGGCGATGCGACGGTGCTTGCCGGGCAAACCATGTTGGGTTTGCTTTCCTTTTTTGGAGCAATCCTGATCGCGACCTGGAATGTGATCCGCAATCCTGGCCGGTTTCGAATCAATGCGGTTGTCCAACGCTTTGAACTGGTTGGCGTAAAGGCGCTGGCGATAGTCGGGCTGATGAGCTTCCTGATCGGGATCGTTATCGCCCAACAGGGCGCGGTCCAGCTCGAACAATTTGGTGCGCAATCGCTTACGGTCAACCTGATTGGGAGGATCACAACCCGTGAACTGGGTGTGTTGATGACCGCGATCATGGTTGCAGGCCGTTCAGGGTCCGCGTTTGCAGCCCAACTCGGGACAATGAAGCTGACCGAAGAGATAGACGCGATGCGGACCATCGGCGTCTCGCCGATCGAAGCCCTTGTCCTGCCGCGCTTGCTGGCGACGACGATCATGATGCCTTTGCTCGGGTTTTTTTCGATGATCGTCTCGATGATCGGCGGGGG
>JANLST010000089.1:0-2530 GCA_031362505.1 Sphingomonadales bacterium | reverse complement strand
CAGTGAACCCAGATAATCGCGACGCAATCCCGAAGCATCGAAATAGACATCATCAACGGTCGTGTAAGGTGCCGGATAAACCAGCCCGGCAGCCGGGTTGAGTTTCGTCGCGCCAGTATCCCCGCGATTGGCGCCAACATCAGCAATCAGGACCGCCAGCGGATAATCGTTCGATATATTGTCTACATTGTAACCGAGGCGATTGATGATCGCGAGGCTCAAATCCTGATAGTCCTGCTCGTGCCGATCGGAAAAGTTCAAGAACCCGGTTATTTTGGCCGAACCCGCATCAATCACGCCCTTGGCATTGACCTGATGCTGATACTGTTCGCCAAAACCTTTCCACTTGTCGAGGCCGAGATAACCGTAGGATAGCCAGGCACGCGCTGTATCGCCACCCGTATCGATCCGGACAAAACCCCGCTTGGTGTCGTGATTGCCATAGGTTGCGTTTGCGTCAACACCGAACTCTTCAGAGGGGTCGCGCGATACGAACTCTATTGTGCCGCCCAAATTGTTGGTTGCCTGTGTACCAAGCGAACCGGCACCCTGTGTCAGGCGGACAGTGCCAACATTTTCCGCACTGATTGCGCGGCTGGAATGTAAACCGTTGTTGTTGCCGTAGTTCTGGTTTCCAAGCGGGATGCCGTCGAGGGTGAAGCCGAGGCGACTTTGGTCAAATCCGCGCACCGTGATCCGTTCCGACCATTCATACGCGCCAAAAGGGTCGGCCGATTGAAAATTGACGCTAGGCAGTTTTTCCAGCGCCTTCAGCGCGGTTGTACCCGGCGCGAGGATCTCGATATCGACCTGACTGATCTGGGAGACCTGGCGGGTTTCCCCCTTGCCATAAACGATGATCTCCGACGCCTCATCGGTCTCTTCATCAGCCGCTATTGCGGGCGACGTAAGGAATGTCGAACTGGCTAGCGCCAAGGCAAAAACTGCACGCATTGATAGACTCCCACTTTTTGTTGCATTGCGGCACCTAGGGAGCCTCTGTGACTCTGGCGTGCGATTCAAATGACCGTTCGGTTGCCGACTTGTGACAAATGCATGGCTAGCGTTCCCGATCGGCGTCCGTTCCCCGTCAGCGCCAATGGCCGTCATCACCATGCATTGGTTCCGACGATGAATGTACGGCAGGCTTGGGGGTTGCGGTTGGACGATCATCGATTGGTGTCAAAAGACGCGGCGTACGACCAAGGCCAGCCGCGTATCACCCCGACCGGGAGATATATCAATCAGCGCAGAATCGCGATCAGCGCGCGCGACGAGCCCCTTTCACTCCCTCAGCGAACGGCACCCTGAAGCAACAGCCTCGGCAAAAGAACCATGGCACCGAGCAGCGGCCATCGTCGCTGCCATGGCTTGATGAAAATCCGCGTGCCCGCATGGCGGTTGATCTTCCAGGCCAGATAATCAATACCGCCAACGAAAGTGAAGCTCGCTTTGGCGAGGCGAACGATCGATATCAACTTGCCGCTTCGTTTCAGTCTTCGCCACCGGCTCTCCGCCTCTGCACGTGACATGATCGTGGGCGGAATGACTTGTCCGAAGCGGAGATAGTGATCCGGGTCTGCGTCAACAATCGAACCCGAACGGTTCTTCCGCTCTGCCCGTAATTCAGCGTTATAGGTCAGTGCAAAACCCGTGCGCCAGATGGCGAGACAGTCTGGCGAATCCGCCATCGGGCGGGCGAGCGCAAGCAAGGTCGGCGCGGCTTGTGCGACTGCAGCAACCACAGCATCCTGTGCTGCGTCATCCGCCGCCCAGACCAAGCGCGTTGGCTGCGCAAACCGCGCCCAGACAGATACTGTGGTTGCATCGATACCGTTGAGCGCGAAAAAATCGGCTTCGCTTAGTACCGCATATTTGGCTACCAATCCATTATGGGCAATTGGAAAGACGTTCGGCGGGATCCATCGATTGGCCGTGGCCAGCCACTTTTTCGTGTAGGCTGAAGTATAGTCCGAGACGATAAGGTAGAAGTCCAGCATCAATCCGTCGAGCTCGCGCTGGCGAAGGCATGAACCGTAGAAGAGGACGGCTCGAGATGCCTCGCCGTGTTGTGCTGCGATGGCCTGGGCCATCATCAAGACGCGTTCGTCTACCAGTTCCGCCAGTTCGGAAGCCACAAGTGGAAACATGTCGGACATGCTGCGAGGCAGGGGAACGTCGCGGGCGAGCTTGATCGCGGGACGATCGAGTTCCCCTGTCAGAGCATGAAATTCCTCTCCGTCAAGGATCAGGTCGGAGTGTTCACTTTCGAAGCGAACGAGGTCGCTTTGTTCCACGCGCACTCCGCTGGCCGCATAAATACCCAGTCTTCCGCGAATACTGGCGACGATCGCCTTCCCCAAAGCCAGCGGCGACTGGTCGACCCACGTCCGATTGACGCCTGATGCGCGCACACCCGATGTTCCTCGCAGCAACAGGTTGGCGCTAGAGGCGCGAATCAATGGCTTGGTCATTTATCGGCTCCCACTTTTTGTTGCATTGCGACATCTAGGGAGCCTCTGTGACTCTG
>JANLST010000050.1:0-7631 GCA_031362505.1 Sphingomonadales bacterium | reverse complement strand
GATGCAGACCGCGGCAGTATCATCGCCAATCCCGGCGCTTATTTCGTCCTTCTCGCAAAACAGGATTTTGACCCGGCCCCCTGTGCTCGCGGCAACACCTTGCGCGATATAGTTGTTGGTCGGAAAGTTGCTTCCCTCAAGAATGATGGTCGTTCGCTCCGGACGTAGCTCAATCGCTGCTGACAAGACCTTGAAGAGATTCATGCTGGTCGAATCGCAGACGATCACTTCACCGGTATTTGCACCAATCAACTGCGCGAGCTTGTCTCCAAGTTTGTCGGGATAATCGAACCAGCCAGCCGAATTCCAGCTCTTGATCAGATCGCTTCCCCATTCATCCTCGATCACCTTGCGAGCACGATCCATCGCCGCATTCGGCATCGCCCCCAACGAGTTTCCATCGAGGTAGATCATGCCGTCAGGAATCAGGAATTCCGACCGGATATGTGCCAGCGGATCCGATGCATCGCGTTCTTCGAACCATGCCCGTGTCAGGCTGCCTGTGGGGACATCATCCTTCATTGAAGCACACAACCTTTGTCTGTGACATTTCGCGGATCGCAAAACGGACGCCTTCACGACCTATATTTCCGCGCTTTGCACCCCCAAATGGCATTGCGTCCAGCCGGTAGTCGGTCGAATCATTGATCATTACACCCCCCGCTTGCAGGTTGGCCACGCAGATGACAGCGAGAGTTTGTGCTCAGCGATTGTCACAAGTGGCTTACGTCCTTCGCACCTCGCGCTGATCAAGCTGCTGTCGAAGCTCGCAGGTTTCCCAAACCTTTGATAATACCGCTATATTCGGGGCAATGGTGGCAGGGCTGGATTCGAACCTGCTACGTATGATCCTGTATTATATGGTATTTATTGTATCCATGTCGGATTCCCCCACAATCTCCCCCACACTTTTGGAGCGCCACACGAGCACCGGAGCGATACTCCCCCTTATCGTCGTCTAGCAAGTAGGCCGTTCGGCTACACCGAACATTCGGGAGCAAGGCCCCAGCAACCGATTACATGTGCGGTGCCGAGACGGACGGAAGCAGGCTAAGAAAGAATTCTTTTCCGCCAGCAAGAGGGGCAAGGGGGATCAGAAAATCAGCCCGTCCGGGGCACTCAATGATCCTGGAAATATTTTTTCAGTTTTTTTGCCGAAGGATATAAACCCGTAAGATGTTGAGGTTTGATGGGTCCTTACCTCTTGCCATCTGTCCGTCGTCAGAACATTTGGCAGTAAATCGTTGCAGCCTTGCCGCCACAAACGGGGCAGCCTGGAAGGTCTTCGTCCGGCTCTTCGTTTTCCGTTGTCATGACTGGCCCCTTTACATCAACACCACGGCTCCCGTCGTCCCGTCCATGTCCGAGCCAAGCCCTCAGACACGAGAACGTCGCCCAGGGATTGCCCGTTGCGGGTGAGCACGCGTAGGTCGCGACCGTACTGATCCTGATCGCGGTCACCTATGGGCTGAACCTGAAATGTCCCCTGATTCAGTACGTCGCGAAGGCGGTAGGTTGCCCGCATGGCAAGCTGATACTCTGAATCGCACTTGGGCTCGCTCTTTTCAGGGGCGTCGATGTCTGCAACCCGGATCTTCCGGCTCAGGTACCAGATGGTGTCGCCGTCGACGACGCAGTTGGATCGAATGAAGCCACTGCACAGTTCGAATTGAAAGGACGGTTGCCCCACAGCCCGCGTGTCCGATTCCAAGCGAACGGGTTTTTGCTCTAGGGTCTGTCTTACCGCTGCCAAGTGAGTGGACTGTTGTCCGGCCGATGATGAGGTCTTCGCGCCAATGTCTAAAAACGCCACAACGTGCGGCCACTGGACGACGGCCAGCCCACCAACAAAGACGGCCAGGAACGTAGAGAGCGCAATGACCAACGAAACCGGCTTCTTCTCGGGTCGACGGTTTTCCTCCGTGGCAGAACCCCAAGTCCGTCGTGGCGGTCGATCATCCATCGTAGTCCCCCCTTTCGGTCCAAAGTGCGACTGCATCCAAATGGTGCCCACAAGCGTAATCGCCGACAGGGAACCAAGCAATCACGTTGAGGGATGTTATGACGGATGGGGCATTGGAAGCCAAGCTGGCGAACCTTGGTGACGAGGCGCGCGCAATCCTGCGCGGCAACGGCATGACGGATGCCCAAGTTGACGCCGTGGTCAGGCAAGCAAGGCGGCGCAAGGTCCTAGATGCCGCCGCCGCCACACGCAATTCAAGGTAAATGTCGTATTTGTTCAATCCTGTCGTTTCTATACAAGTGTGAAACCGATCTTGCGATGCAACATACGTGTGCGACCCAAGGGCTTCCATCCAAGGACTCCCTTCAACTTACGGGCCCGGTTCGAGAGGATCGGGCCATTTTTTATGGCAAAATCGGGTTGATGTTGGCCGTGCGATCACAGCGGACTCTTCAAATGACTTGACTGAAGCACCAGAACGTATGGCTGGGGTTGCGATATGGAGTTCCATGTCCGCTTCCGACCCAATTGCGGACATTGCCCGTGAGCTGTCGATTGGAGTAGCATGCGTAATTCAGCAGGCCGCTCGCCTTGGCCAAGGCTGCCCGTCGCAACAGTTCAAATTCAAGTGCGAGATCACCGTACGCGTCGCAGGCGGCATTTGCGCGCAGCCCGGTTGGTGTGGAAGAAGCCGCTCACTTCGCTTTCCCAGCTTTTGTGGAGGCTGGGATCGCGGCGCGCGGGGAGGATCAGGATCTGGTCAGACCGATGGCAGCTGATGCAGGTGAAACGCCGCGCGCCCGCCTTCAGTAAAATCGGCCAGCGGCGCTCAACAAAATAGATCCACACATCCCCCGCGATCGTCTTTCCCCGTGCACAGCGAAAGCACCAGACGCGCAGATCATGGCCTGCCGTGTCGATATCCCGAATCGTTCCCACATCCGGCACTTTGGAACATAAAAGGAACTTGCCGCAAGGGACAGCGCAGCCATGACTGGAACCAAGAGGCTTGTTAAGGTCGCAGATATCCAATCAGTTGATTCACGCCACAGGTCGAAAAGCCCTGATTTCGCGTCCACAACAACCCGTTATAAGCGGTGTCTGGGCAACCATTTGCCCGATACACCGGTTTGCCACCCGTGAAATTGGCGACACGGATGAATCCCGCCGACCTTCCCGATGAGGGCGGGATCGGCTTGCCGTACATCACACCATTGTATTGGTTCTGCTCGGTGTTCACGAATATTTCCACAAACCCCGCGACATTGCCAGGAGTTGGCCTGCGAGTTGTATATCCGTAAGGCATTGTCGGTGCGTTGCTGAATACGCCAGACGGGTTTGCCGTTATGACCCCGTCAGAGATATGGCCCGGAGTAGTGCCTACGTAAATCAATTGGCCGATGGGCTCAGGTTTCTTTGGTGGAGCAGCGCCAATCAGGGAGATCGCTGCCAGGCCGAGGGCTATCCCAGTATATCGTTTCAACATTTCCATTCTCCTAACAGACAGTGGACAATAAAAGCACAACAGCAATAACTAATTTCACTGAAAGCGCAGGTTGGCCGAACCCGATTTTCTGTTTCTGGCCATTCATTGGCCCAGCTGATCGAATCTCAATCTGGGTTCTTTCAAACAAATCATCGATTTCAATATCAGACTATTCTCGGGACAATGACAAATTGGCAGTGAACGTGCAAGTGAGATGGTTCGCTGTAAGAAAAAGCCACAACTCTCGTGATTTGGCCGACAAATCACTTCCTCCTGCCTCAGCTGTTCATAACCGATTGTGCCGTGTTCGGGATTGCATTTCTCCTTGTCTCGGTCAGTATTTGCGAACTCGGCTTCTCGAGTCGTTCTGATCGGGGGTTCACTATGCAGAAATCTGGGATTCTGGTTCTCAGCGCAGTCGCGCTTTCAGTCATCGCCACGCCCCGCCCGGCGCTCGCCTGGGGTGAAGAGGGGCATCTGGCCATTTGTGAGATCGCCTATCGCAATCTCACCGATTTCGCCAACAGCGCAGTGGATGATTTGCTGATTGATAAAGGCAAGCCGATTCATTTTGATGCCAAGCGCCAGGGTAATGATGCAACCGACGCGCGCGACTATAAGGTTTTTAATTTGGGCTGCCTTGAGGAGGACACGCGTCCACGCAAGCACATCAGCCAGCACTTCATCAATGTCGCGCGAAATACTCCGGCGATCGCAGGCGACACCTGTCCGCCGCGCAAGCCGGGAGATAATTCCCCGACAGATTGCATCCTGAATGGGATCAGGGAGCAGTTCGAGATCCTTCACAACCCTAAAAAGACGCAGCGTGAACGCGTCGAGGCGCTAATGGGGCTGGGGCATTGGGTGGGCGACATTCACCAGCCCCTGCACGTCTCGTTCGGTGATGATGGTGGCGGCAATGGAATCAAGGTGAGGCTTGTGCCCGCAGGACCGGGCCGCGCGAAATGCGGGACATCAGGCGAACGCCCAAGCAATCTCCATGCGGTTTGGGATGGGTGCCTTCTTCAGGCGGGACTATTTGAGAGAGTCAGGCAGCGCGAGGATTACAAAAAGGCGGCCGCCGAAGGACATCCATGGCATCGCAATTCCGTGATATTCCCTGCGGCCACGGCGTTGAAGGATCGCACAACGCTTGCCGAGGAGCAGGCATGGGCGGGGACCGAGCCATGGCAATGGGCGCAGGAATCCTATTCAAAGACGATTGATCCAGCGATCCTCTATTGCGTGAAGGTCGGCGATGAATGCCGCTACAGTACGACACTCGCGACTTTGCCCAAAGGAGCAGCGCAGGCTGCTGCTATGAAGACGGTCGACATTGACCAGGCCTATATCGATGCCAATGCACCATTTGCGGAAGAACGGGTCCGGATGGCGGGGCATCGACTGGCGCATTTGATCAACCTTGCGCTTGACCCGACGTATCGCGGACCGGAATCGAACAGGAAATAGGAAGGACAGGGGTGGCCAGCCGGGAACGCAAAATTGCGGTGGTGCTGATCCACGGCATCGGCGATCAACACCCGATTAACGGCGCAGAGTGTTGCCCCAGGTATCAAAGAATCGCGTTGCCGTGTCGTTATGAAGGATTATTCCATTTTTGCGACTTTCGACGCTCCCGGCCGGGACGCTGGACGAGTTGGCCATTGCCCATTTTGCGATCTCTTTGTTGATTTGCACTGAGAGCTGACCCGGGATGGCCATAAATTTCCACTGAGAAGTGACCCATGTTTGAACCCCCTCCAGCTGATGGTTTGGAGGCAACATGGAGTGATCTACATGGCATTATTGAGCGTAATTCGGCGTTGGCATTTTCGCGAAGGGATGCCGATCCGTGAGATTGAGCGGCGGACTGGATTGTCGCGGAACACGATCCGCAAATATCTGCGCAGCGGTGCGGTGGAGCCGAAGTTCAAGCTCGCTGATCGGCCGAGCAAGCTGGACCCGTTTGCCGAGAAGCTGACAGGCTGGTTGAAGATTGAGGCTGGCAAGTCGCGCAAGCAGAAGCGTACGGCGAAGCAGATGCATGCCGATCTTGTGGCCTTGGGTTACGACGGTTCCTACGGGCGTGTGGCGGCCTTCGTGCGAACCTGGAAGGCTGATCGCCAGCGTGATGCCCAGACCAGCGGTCGAGGCACCTTCGTGCCACTGGTGTTCCAGCCTGGCGAGGCCTTCCAGTTCGACTGGAGCGAGGACTGGGCTATAATTGCTGGCAAGCAGACCAAGCTGCAGGTGGCGCACACCAAGCTGTCGCACAGCCGGGCCTTCACCGTGCGTGCCTATCTGCTTCAGACTCATGAGATGCTGTTCGACGCGCTGACCCAGGCGTTCCGGGTGCTGGGCGGAGTTCCGCAGCGCGGCATCTTCGACAATATGAAGACGGCTGTTGACCGGATCGGCACCGGCAAGGCCCGGCAGGTCAACGCCCGGTTTGCAGCGATGGCGAGCCATTACCTGTTCGAGACGGATTTTTGTAATCCAGCTTCCGGTTGGGAGAAGGGTCAAGTCGAGAAGAACGTTCAGGATGCTCGGCGACGGCTGTGGCAACCGATGCCGAGCTTTCCGGACATCGATGCGCTCAACGTCTGGCTTGAGCATCGCTGCATCGAACATTGGGGCTATATCCAGCATGGCGGCTTGCCCGGCACTGTCGCCGATGTGCATGCCGCCGAAGTCGCCAGCCTGATGCCGCTGGGCCGGCCCTTCGACGGCTTTGTCGAGCACACCAAGCGCGTGTCGCCGACCTGCCTGGTGACGTTGGAGCGCAACCGCTACAGCGTACCAGCTTCCTTCGCCAACCGGCCAGTCAGCCTTCGGGTCTACCCCGAGCGGATCGTCATCGCCGCCGAAGGCCGTATCCTGTGCGAGCATGGCCGGATTATCGCGCGGTCCCATCTGCCAGGGCGGATCATATATGACTGGCGGCACTATCTGGCGGTGATCCAGCGCAAGCCCGGTGCCCTGCGTAACGGTGCGCCCTTTGCCGAGATGCCCGATGCGTTCCGGCAACTCCAGGGCCATCTGCTGAGGCGCCCCGGCGGTGACCGCGAGATGGTCGAGATACTGGCGCTGGTCCTCCAGCATGATGAGCAGGCCGTGCTGTGCGCCGTCGAACTGGCGCTCGAAGCCGGCGTGCCGACCAAGACCCATGTGCTGAACATCCTGCACCGGCTGACCGATGGCAAGGCGCCACCAGCATCGCCGATCGATGCACCACAGGCGCTGCGCCTTCACCAGGAGCCAGTCGCCGATGTCGGGCGCTATGATAACCTGCGGGAGCTACGGGCATGTTGAAGTCTGGGCGTCATGATCCTGCCAGCGCCGCTGTGGAGGTGATGCTACGCGGCCTGAAGATGTATGGGATGGCTCAGGCCGTTGGCGAGCTAATCGAACAAGGCGCTCCCGCCTTCGATGCTGCCGTGCCGATCCTGTCCCAGCTGCTCAAAGCCGAGATGGCTGAGCGCGAAGTCCGGTCCATCGCCTACCAAATCAAGGCAGCCCGGTTCCCGGCCTACAAGGATCTGGCAGGCTTCGACTTCGCATCGAGCGAGGTGAACGAAGCCCTGGTCCGGCAACTGCACCGCGGCGACTTCATCGACGGCGCTGACAACGTCGTGCTGATCGGTGGTCCGGGCACTGGTAAAACGCACGTCGCCACCGCGCTCGGGGTGCAGGCAGTCGAGCATCACCGCAAGAAGGTCCGGTTCTTCTCCACGGTCGACCTGGTCAATGCGCTCGAACAGGAAAAGGCCGCGAACAAGGCCGGGCAACTGGCCGAACGCCTGCTGCGTCTCGACCTTCTTATCCTCGATGAGCTCGGATATCTGCCGTTCAGCCCATCAGGCGGGGCGCTGCTGTTCCACCTGCTCAGCAAACTTTACGAGCGCACCAGTGTTATCATCACCACAAACCTCAGCTTCAGCGAATGGGCCGACGTGTTCGGCGATGCCAAGATGACCACCGCCCTGCTGGATCGGCTCACCCACCACTGCCACATCCTGGAAACCGGCAACGACAGCTTCCGCTTCAAGGCCAGCTCTGCTGCCCCCAAAATCAGAAAGGAAAAAACACCAGCTTGACCCAACATCCGCATCGCGGGACATAGCTTCCACCCGGGTCACTTCTCGATGAAAATCCCGGGTCAACTCTCAGTGCAAATCAACA
>JANLST010000516.1:0-5354 GCA_031362505.1 Sphingomonadales bacterium | reverse complement strand
GGTGCGGGTGGGACCTGATGCCCGGCAATGCGACCGATAACGGCGGTCAACAACACGCCGCCCGCGGCCCATTGATAGGGAATGAGCCCGCCAACGATCGTCCCCAGCAGGATCGCGATATAGGTGCCCGCCTCAACGAGCCCGGTTCCGCCCAGAACATCGTCCCTGCCGAGATGCTGGGGCAGGATCGCGTATTTGATTGGCCCAAAGAACGTCGAATGCACGCCCATTGCAAACAGTGCCATCAACATCAAAGCGATCGACAGCGTCTGGTGGACGGTGTGAAGCATCAGTCCGGCCGCACCGAATACCATGATGGCGATTTCGGCGGTCTTGACGATGCGGATCAGCCAGGCCTTGTCCCGTCCGTCGGCCAATTGCCCCGCGAGTGCCGAGAACAGGAAGAAGGGCAGGATGAACAGGGCCGCCGCCAGCGCGCTGAAACTCGCCTCCTTCGCGGGGTCACTGTAAATCTGGTAGATGACCAGGACGACCATCGCCGTCTTGAACAGATTGTCGTTGAAGGCACCCAGGAATTGCGTGACGAACAGGGGCAGGAAACGCCTTTGCCCCAAGAGCCGCATCGGATTTTGCATTGAGGGGCAGGCTTCCCGGCTGTTGTACACGCGCCGGTCGACATAGCGGAGCGCACGCACAACAGCAAAGCGGGAATCAACCTTAATTTCAGCCCTGTTTCAGCTTCACCGCCAGATAGCGTGCAGGAAGATTGCCGCGTTGCACGAACAACAGCACGTTCGCCCGCCCTGCCGATTTGGCGGCCGTGGCCGCAGCGGCAATATCGGCGGGGCTGACTGCCAGCTTGTAGTTGACCGAAAGGATCACATCGCCGCGCTGCAGACCCTTCGCTGCAGCATCGCTTGACGGATCAACCGCACCGATGACGACACCCTTCATGGCCGCGTTGAGGCCAAGCTGGCGAGAAATGTCAGGCGTAAGCGTCTGTAGCGCAAGACCCAACGATTCGCGCGTTGCTGTCTGACTGGTCTTTTCGTCTTCCGGATCGAGGCCCTGTTTCGGACCATTGCCGAGGCCGGCCAGCTTTTCTTCCGAAGGCCGCTCGCCCAACACCGCCGTCAACATCTGGCGTCTGCCATCGCGGATGACTTCAATCGGCACCCGCGATCCCACGCTCTGGTTTGCGACAAGGTAAGACAGCGTCTGGTCAGGTGTCACTTCGCGACCATTGACCTTGACCACCACGTCACCCTGTTTGATTCCAGCCTTGTCTGCTGCTTCGCCGGGTTCAACGCGCGCGATCAACTCGCCATGATTCTTCTCGATCCCGAGCGAATCGGCAATCCCTTCATCAAGCGGCTGGATGCCAACACCGAGATAGCCCCGTTTGACCGTCATGCCGCCCTTGAGCTTCTCGACGATTGGCCAGGCCAACTCTGCCGGAATCGCAAAGCCGATTCCGACATTGCCGCCGGTGGGCGAATAGATTTGTGAATTGATGCCGATGACGTTGCCATTGAGATCGAACATCGGCCCGCCGGAATTGCCCTGGTTGATCGAGGCGTCAGTCTGGATGAAGCGGTCATAAGCGCCGCCCTGTCCAGTGACTCGGTGGAGCGCCGAGACGATTCCTGCAGTAACGGTGCCGCCAAGGCCATAGGGGTTGCCGATGGCGACGACCCAGTCGCCAACGCGCGTCTTGGTCGAATCACCAAAGCGGACGAAGGGCAAGTTTGTTGCCTTGATCTTGAGCACGGCCAGATCGGATGTCGGGTCGCGGCCGACCAAAGTTGCATCATATTCGGTGCGGTCGGGCAAGGTCACCTTGATCGCGCTGACGGCCGCAGCGCCCGGGCCTTCACCACCCGAGATCACGTGATTGTTGGTCACGATGTAGCCATCCGTCGAAATGATGAAACCCGAGCCCAGCGACTGCGCTTCGCGAGTGACAGGACGCCCGCCATTCGCGTCGCCGCCGCCAAACAGGTCGCCGAAGGGCGTCCCGGCGAGCGGGTTGGCGTTGACCTGGACCCGCTGGGTCGTCGAGATATTGACCACCGCCGGCTGGAGCCGCGCGGCAAGATCGGCAAAGCTCATGGGCGCGCCGGGGCGTGGCGCTGAAGCGGCTGCAATGCTGCCGGGTTCGTTCTGGGCATTCTGGGCATTGCCCGGCGATTGCAGCGCCAGTGTCGCAGCGGTGGCGCCGAGGAGCAGGGCAGATGTTATGGCATAAGCGTAACGCACGGGTTCAAACCTCCTGGTTGAAAAAACGGGTCATCCCCTTCATTCGTTCATAATCATGAAATGTTTCGGCTTAACCGAAATTGAACACGATAATGATCGTCAATTCCCTCCACGAAACTCCCTGAGATAATCATTGTCCTTGGACATAATGATACTTGTCGACCCGCTGGTCTTGCCGTTCACTCCAAACGTCTGGCGATAGGACTGCATGGCACGATAGAAATCGTAGAAATCCGGGTCCTTGCCAAAGGCGGCCGCATATATCTCGGCCGATTTTGCATCTGCTTCGGCGCGAATGATCTGGGCCTGCCGGAAACCGTCTGCCTCGATCGTCAGTGCCTCTTGTGTCCGCGCCGTACGCATTCGTTCATAGGCGCTGTCGAGAGGCGTCCCCTCGGGCAAATCGGCGCGCTTGATCCGCACATCGACAATCTCTGCGCCATATTGCTGCGCAACCCGTTCGAGGCCTGCCTGAATATTATCCATCACCCGATCACGCTCGGGGCTGAGCAGTTCCGCGAATTTCCGTTTTCCAAGCTCGTTGCGAAGTGCCGATCCAAGGATTGGGCGCAATGCGTCCGATACATTTTCCACAGTCCGCGCCGCGCTGTACATCCGCACCGGATCGACGATCCTGAATCGCGCATAGGCATCGACGTTCAGCCGGAGCTGGTCGGTCGAAAGCACCTGTTGCGGATCCATGTCGACGTCAAGGATGCGCTTGTCGATCCAGACGATATCCTCGATGAACGGGATCTGTGCAATCAAGCCCGCCCCGGTACCCCCGAACGGCTGGCCAGGCTTGTAACCGTTGATCACACGATCGGCCTTGCTGAGACGCAGGACAACGCCCTGCTTTGTTTCAGGGACAATCGAAACGGTGCTTGCCAGAAGAACGAGAAGTGCAAGTCCGCCAGCAACCAGCGCAACGGGGTTGGAGAAGAGCCGCCCGAATGGGCCGGGATTGTCATAGCTCATCGTCCGGCCTCCTCGACTGTTACCCGCGGTCGCGTGTTTCCAAGCGGCAGGTATGGCGCCACGCCGTTCGGTTCGACAATCGTCTTGTCCGTGTTCGAAAGCACGGCTTCCATCGTTTCATAATACATGCGCTTGCGTGTCACGCCGGGTGCAAGCTTGTATTGGGCATAGACCTTGTCGAACGCTGCGGATTCACCTTCCGCCCGTGCAGTCACCTGCTGGGCATAGGTATTCGCGTTGTTGATGTTGGCCTGCTTTTCCTGTTGCTTGACAGTCACGAGCTTGAAGGCATCATTGACGAGTGCCGGTGGATCGGCCTGTTTGATGGCGACACCACGGATCGTGACACCCGCCTTGTAATCATCAAGCAACACCTGCATCCTCTGGGCCACGCGCGTTTCAATCTGGCTCCGCCGCGGGCCGAACGCATCGTTCAGGGTCACAGTGCTCATCACTTCGCGCATCGCGCTTTCGGCAACCTCGCCGATCGTGTCTTCGGGCTGGGCAAGCTCAAAAAGGAAATTTTCTGGCAGGCGGACATTCCAGCGGACCGAATAGGCCAGGTCGATAACGTTCTGGTCTCCGGTCAGGATCAGGTTCTGACCCGCACCGGTTGGAATATCAATCGTCTTGATGCCCTTAATGTTGACCTTTTCAACACGATCGATCGGTGCTGGCAAAGTCAGGCCAATGCCGGGCTGAAGCTTTCCGGCATATTTGCCAAATCGGGTAATCACACCCTCTTCCTGCGGTTCGATGCGATGAAAGCTGGTAAAAAACAGCCAGATAAGCACGAGTGCAATGAGCCCGTAGCGGATCATCGTCGCCCCATCGCCGCCGCTCGGGAGTTGCCCGCCAAAACGTCCGCGGAACTGCTCGACAAGCTGGTCAAGCGCAGAGTTGCCACGCGGGCCACGCGGCTTTCCGCCGCCAGGCGGCTGACCCCAGGGGTTGCGAGGGCCATTCCCGCCGCCGGAATCGCCTCCTCCTCCTGAGCCTTTGCCGCGCCCGCCCCACGGACCACCACCCTCATTGAAAAGGGCGCCTGCACGCGCCCGCCAGCCTGAATCATTTTCCATAAGAATCATTATAGGGAGCGGCAGCGGCGAAAAACAGTGGCAGGCGAAGAATCTCTGCGTAAAGCATGCGGCATGTCCGATCCCGATACAATTTCCCGCCTTCTCGACACGATTCCCGATCCGCGCGGTCGCGGCGGGCTTATCACCAGCGGAAGAATTGCAGCACCGCGGTTCAACGAGGGCAAGGTCAGCCTGATCCTCGACGTGACTGGCCTTTCGCCGGACCAGCGCGATGCGCTCGACAAGGCGGTTCATGCCGCGCTTGAAACCCTGCCCGGCGTAGCCGACATCCGTGTCGCCATGACGTCAGAAAAAGTGGGTCGGCGCCTGATTGCGGTTGGCAGCGGCAAGGGCGGGGTCGGGAAATCGACACTTTCGGCCAATCTCGCAGTTGCCCTGGCGCGTATGGGACGCAAGGTTGGATTGATCGATGCCGATATTTACGGGCCGTCCCAACCCCGCCTGATGGACACCGAAGGCGCGCGACCGACAGCGAAGGACAAGCAGCTCGAACCAGTGCCGACGCGTTTTGGCGTGCCGATGCTGTCGATGGGGCATCTCGTGAAACCCGGACAGGCAGTTGCATGGCGCGGACCGATGGCAGGCAACGCACTGGGTCAGTTGATCGATGCCGATTGGGGCCAGTGCGATATCCTGATTGTCGATCTTCCGCCGGGAACCGGCGACGTTCAGCTGTCCATGATCCAGAAACACAAGCCCGCGGGCGCGATCATCGTCTCGACCCCCCAGGATCTTGCCTTGATCGACGCGGCCCGCGCTATCGACCTGTTCAATCAGTCGACTGTGCCGATCATCGGGCTGGTCGAAAACATGGCCGGATATGAATGCCCGAGCTGTGGCGAGGTCTCCGATCCGTTTGGAAATGGTGGGGCCGAAGCAGCGGCAGCGCAAATGGGCCATAGTTTTCTTGGTCGCGTGCCGCTCGACATCTCGATTCGCATCGCATCTGACGCGGGCGATCCACCGGCCGCACGAGACGGGCCAGTCGCAACCAGTTTCAATGTCATTGCGCAACGGCTGATGACCTGGCTCGACAATCAGGCAGGCCAGAATGCC
>JANLST010000509.1:0-2868 GCA_031362505.1 Sphingomonadales bacterium | reverse complement strand
ATCACGGCAAAATGCCAAGGCTGGTGGTTTGCGCCGCTCGGTGCAGTGCCGGCCGCGCGGATTGCAATTTCGATGATTTCGCGAGGTACGGGTTGATTGCTGATCTGGCGGCACGTTCGTCGCGTACTGATCGATTGATAGAATGCCGTCGCAAGTGCGATCCGTTCTTCGTCAGTCATTGCCGGATACGGCAGCCATGGTGATGTCTTGTATGCTGTCATGGCAGTTCTTTCGGATTGGTGTATCTCCTGAGTAGATTGCAAGAGAATGGATTCAAACGTTCTGACTGCGCTGAACCGCCATTCCAAACAAATCTGATAACCACCCACCCACCAACAGGGATTGCGCTGCTGTATTATATAGATAATACGGTATCCAAGGAACTCGGAGGATTTCAATGACACAATTTGACAGGCGCGCGGTAATAGCCGGTTCCGCATTGACCTTGGGAGCAATGGTCTCCCGGCCGACTAACGCGCAGACAAGTGCTGCCCCATCTCCGCAAGCGCCGATGGGCAAGACCGCCACCGAAAGTGTCATTCAACGCATGATAAAACGGGCGCAGGATAATCTTCACCCGATCGGTTTTGACGGCAAGAGTTTCTCAGGCCTTGGTTGGGACATGTTGGTATCAGAAGGACGATCCTCAGAGTTTTTCCTGCTTGGAGAGGAGCATGGCATTGCCGAGATCCCGGTTCTGACTGGCGCCCTGTTTGAAGCGCTGCGGCCCGCCGGCTTTGATAAGCTCGCGATAGAGCTTTCATCTCCAATTGCCGATGATCTGGATGAGGCGGCGAAACAGGGCACCAGCGGACTGCGGGACTATTTTGCGAAGTATCCACCCGGACCGGCATTCTATTTCTGGCGGTCGGAAGCCGAACTCCTTGTCAAGGCTCGCGGTCTGGTTCCGCATGACGAACAAGCGATTTGGGGACTGGACTACGAAGTAATCGGCGATCGCCAACTGATTGAGCGGCTAAAGTTGAAGGCTCCCAACTCGACAACGGCCGCACTGGATGCGCTGGACAAGGCTTCACTTGATGGTTGGGCGCGGTGGAAGGCTGAAAAGAATCCGGAATTTCTGCCAATGTTTTCGCTTAAACCAGAGCTTGTCCATGCGGTCCAGGCCGCATGGAAATCTCCTGATCGGCAAAGCGCAGTTATTCTTGATGTGCTCGCCGAAACCCTCGAGATTAATCTCCTTCAACAGACCACCGGTTGGGGATCGAACAAGCGCCGCGCCGATTTCAACCGCAAGTCCCTCATCCGGCTTCTGACCCAGGGAAAAGCCAAGAAGCGGCCCAAAATTCTTTTCAAATTCGGATCAACACACACGATGCGTGGTGTTACTTGGGCGGGTATCTTTGATATCGGCTCGTTGGCTGCGGAGGCTGCCGCGCTACGAGGTGGCAAGAGTTTTCACCTGCTGGTGGGTGGCGGAGCGAACAGCACGCATGGGGTGCTCGATGCCACCGATATGAGTGTAAAAACACAACCAGTCGACATGATTGGCGACGAATTTGGCATGGCTTTTTTGCTTGATGTCATGCCCAAAGCCGGACTTGGCCTGCTCGACCTGAGACCCTTGCGACGCCTTGCCAGTTCCGCCGAGCGGTTGAAAGAGTTGAACAATCCGGAAGCGGTGCGCGTCATCCATGCCTATGACATGATGTTGGTTTGGAACGGATCAACCGCCACAACAATGCTCGGCTAGTCAGGCGCGCTGCCGACGTCTCAACGCCAACAGGTAAATAATCGCGGCGATTCCTGAGAAGAGGAACCATTGGACGGCATACGCGAGGTGGTTGTTTGGCACATCGATGATTGAAGGCGGCGCGCTGGCTTCGAGGCCAGCGGCTGGCTTGGTCGCGACAAGCATGAGTGCGGGTTGAGTTTGCTCACCGAATGCGCGCGCAATCAGGCTACGATGATCGGGTTGGCGCGATAGGATGCCGCTGACTGCGCCACCTTTCCAGTCTGGTACGACGTCGAACCGGGCTGACCAACCGATATCGACGGTCATCCCGGGCCCTTCGGCGCCCGTACGACAAGAGATAATATGGCGCCATCCGGCCTCACCCTTGGCATTGAGGCCGCCTTCTATGCGCGGGGAGAGTGGCTCGAGGCACGTGCCACCCGCCCGGCGAAAGAGGAGATTATCGTCCGTTGCAATTGCCGGGAAGGTCATCTCGGGAAGACGCGATGCGACGGCATAGCGCGCAAGCAAAGCATTCTTCTCATCGGCGCGTTGCAATTGCCAGATGCCCAGCATGATCATGGCTGAAATCGCAGCGATCACCAAAACCGTCGAAACAATTGGTACGCGTTTCATTCGACAATTCGACCTTCTCGTGCCCGGTTCCTGTATTCCAGTATCAGCAAGGCCCCCTTGGCGATGCGCAGCAGGCCGAGCACAAGTCCAAGCGTAACAGGTAACCAAAGCAGGATATGAACCCAGAATGGGGGTTCGAAGTTGAGTTGCACGATGATCGCCAAAAGGGTCACGATTGCACCGACAATCATGATCAGGAACGCAGCAGGGCCATCGCCGACATTGAACTGGCTGAAATCCAGTCCGCAGTTCGTGCATTTTGCAGAAAAGCCTATGATACTGCTAAACAACCCCGACGCCCCGCATTGAGGACACAGGCCCCTGATCGCCGCTTGGGCCGTATCAGGAGCCTGATAAGGCATGTCCTATCCGCCGTGGACGGGTGCGCCCCAGCCGCCCCAGACATAGACGACGCAGAACAGGAACAGCCAGACCACGTCGACGAAATGCCAGTACCATGCAGCAGCTTCAAAGCCGAAATGCTGCCGGGGCGTGAAGTGGCCCTTGTAGGAACGTACAAGGCAAACGATCAGGAA
>JANLST010000502.1:0-2997 GCA_031362505.1 Sphingomonadales bacterium | reverse complement strand
GCCTGGGGGATGTGGCGCTTTGAAGGCGATAACATAGCGGCTGCCCAAGGGCTGGTCCAAACGGCGCTCAACGCCGGGATCACATTATTCGACACTGCCGATATCTATGGTTTTAATGGTGAGGACGGCTTTGGAGATGCCGAAACATTGCTCGGCAAGGTCTTCAAGGCCAGTCCCCGACTTCGCGATGGGATGGTGCTCACGACCAAGGGCGGGATCATGCCACCTGCCCCCTATGACCAGAGCCGCGATTATGTGATGGCTGCACTCGATGCCTCGCTTTTGCGCCTCGGTGTCGAGCAGGTCGATCTTTGGCAGGTCCATCGACCCGACATTCTTACCCATCCGCAGGAGCTGGCCCGTACGCTTGAGGAGATGATCGCCAGCGGCAAGGTTGGCGCAATTGGGGTTTCCAACTTCACGCCCTCGCACATTGCTGCGCTGCAGAAATTCCTCACTGTCCCGCTTGCCAGCATCCAGCCCGAATTTTCTGCGCTGCACCTGGAACCGATCGAGAATGGACTGTTCGACCTGTCAATGGCGACAGGTGCAACCGTTCTGGCCTGGTCACCATTGGGACAGGGCAGGATCGCGAAACCAACGAACAAGCGCGAACAGGATGTCGCTGACGCCCTTGATACTGTCGCCACGGCACAGGGTGTCTCGCGCACTGCCGCTGCCTATAGCTGGATCATGGCGCACCCGGCGGGCGCCATCCCGATCGTGGGGTCGCAACGGGCAGAGCGGATCACCGAAGCGGCCGATGCGTTCAAGGTCCGCTGGACCCGCACCCAATGGTATGCCGTGCTGGTCGCATCAAGACAGGAGCCTCTGCCATGACCAACGCCTGCGAAGTCGCCTGGTTTTCCGCCCTGTGTGACGATGATTATGAATTCCTTGGCGTTCCCGATCCGCAGCTTGCCTCAAGTTGGGAGCATTGTCGCAACATCGTCATGCGCGCGGAGGAAGGCGGGTTTGACAATATCCTGCTGCCATCGGGCTATCAATTGGGCATCGACACGACGGCTTTTGCTGGCGCCATTGCGGCGGTAACGCGACGGATTAAACTGTTGATGGCGGTTCGAATCGGCGAAAGCTGGCCACCGCAACTTGCCCGCCAGATTGCCTCGCTTGATAAAATATCCGGCGGTCGGTTGAATGTGAACATCATCTCGTCGGATCTGCCCGGCGAAACTCTGGCCAGCGATCCCAGATACGGGCGGACGCTAGAGGCGATGCAGATATTGCGCACGCTGCTGAATGGCGAACATCTCGCGCACAAAGGAGAATTCTGGAACCTCGAGATCGATCCACCTCGGATAAGGACCGTGACGGGTCAATGTCCACCGCTCTATTTTGGCGGTCTCAGTCCTGCAGCACGTGAGGCTGCCGCGCAGGGGTGTGACGTCTACCTGATGTGGCCCGACACGATGGACAAGGTACGCAGCATTATTTCGGATATGAAGGCGCGGGCGGCCAACCATGGACGGACACTCCGGTTCGGCTATCGTGTTCATGTCGTTGTCCGCGAAACCGAAACCGAAGCACGCGCCGCGGCCGATAGGCTACTTTCAAAACTTGACGATGCTGAAGGCGCAGCTATCCGGGCCAAGTCGCTTGACAGTCAATCGGCCGGCGTTGCCGCGCAAGCGGCACTGCGAGAAAGCGCCAGCAACGATGGCTATGCCGAAGACCATCTTTGGACGGGAATCGGTCGCGCGCGTTCAGGTTGTGGGGCAGCGATTGTTGGTGATCCTGATCAGGTGCTTGCCAAATTGCGCGCCTATCAGGCGGAAGGGATTGAGGCGTTTATCCTGTCTGGCTATCCCCATGCTGCCGAATGCGACCTCTTTGCGAGACACGTTTTGCCGCATATGAAACACGGACCGCTCTAGGATTCTCCCTGGATGGTCAGCCTTGATGCAGCAATCGCATCGCGTCAGCCTCACCAATCACCTCGGCATATTTCGCCTGGAGATCAAACAAATTGGCTTCGTGCGGCTCGGGATGCCGGTCTCCACATGCTTCGCGCACAACGAAAGGCGCAAAGCCATGTTGCAGGGCGTCTAGCGCCGAAGCCCTCACACAGCCTGAGGTTGAAAGGCCCGTCACGATGAGCGTATCAACGCCCAGGGCGCGCAGCTTTTGATCAAGTTGCGTGCCGAAAAATGCCGAAGCGAATTGCTTGGAGACGACAAGGTCGCCTTCGTGAGGTTGAAGATCGGGGGAGAACTTTCCAAGCGGCGATCCGGCGTCGAATACCTTCAGCGCGGGAATCTTGCGGTAGAAAAGACCGCCGTCCGCCCCGCCGGGTTCATAGACAACATTGGTGAAAACCACCGGAATCCCGGCTTCACGTGCTACGGCTACGAGGCGGATGTTGCTGGCAAGGACTGCATCAACGCCAGCGTAAAGCGGTGATGACGGCTCAAGATAAGCCATGACAAAATCAACGACCAGCAGGGCTGGATGCTTTCCAAAGGCCAAATGCCCGTCAAACGTGCCTGCATAATTCGAAAGACGGTCGGTCTCTTCTTTCGCCATCAGATCGCGCCAGTTGCCTTCAGAGCCGTCATTTCGACATCCGTCAGTCCTAACAGGTTGCCGTATATTTCGGTATTGTGCTGACCGACGACCGATGGCGCAGGCGAGCGTACGCCGCTTGGCGTTGAAGACAGTTTCGGCACGACATTTTGCATCTTGAGTTTGCCGTAGCGCTCGGTTTCAACTTCGATGATCGCCTTGCGCGCCTGAAAATGGGGATCTTCGAACATTTCCGGTGCACGATAGACCTTTCCCGCCGGAACCGAATGCTTGATCATCGAGGCTTCGACCTCGGCGATCGTGTGCTGGCCTGTCCATTCATTGATCATCTGATCTAGCTCGATCTGGTTTTTGCCACGCGCGATATGGGTGGCATAGCGCGGATCAGTCGCAAGTTCAGGCTGGCCCATAGCTTGCGCCAATCGCGCAAAAATTGCGTCGCCATTTCCACCG
>JANLST010000496.1:0-3471 GCA_031362505.1 Sphingomonadales bacterium | reverse complement strand
GATCTTTCCAGCATTCCCAGCCTACACTGGCCTTGGCTCAGTCACAATTGCCAGCCCAAATGAGCCATAGTTGGCAATCGGAAATTCCGATGAGCAGCCTCCTTACGGCCCGCTTTTCCCTCAAACCGGGAAAATCGCAAGCAATTTCGGGTCAACAATGGATGGCGTCAGGCCCGGATGCGCGAACGTTTATCAGAATGCAGGAAGGTTCGCCGGGTCATCAGGTTCGTCGACAGCAGTATGAATACCACATTCGACCTTGTCCCAACCACGCCAACGACCGGCACGCGGATCTTCACCTTGCTGCACCCTCGACGTACAGGGGGCACAGCCAATCGACGGGTAGCCCTGCTCGACGAGCGGATGTGAAGGCAGATCATGCGCCTCGAAATAGGCGTCAATCCGGGCCTTGTCCCAAACGGCAAGCGGAGTGACCTTCAGACGACCATCCACAACTTCGAAACGCGGAAGTGCCTTGCGGGTTGTGGACTGAAATGCCTTGCGCCCGGTATATTGCGCATCGAATGGCGCCAGTGCGGCCTTGAGCGGCTGGACCTTGCGGATTTCGCAGCATCCATCGGGATCGTAGGACCAGCGCAACCCGGTCTCGTCCTTCTTCGCCAACATCTCGGCGTCGGGCGCGATGTTCCGCACGTTCGTCAGGCCGATCTTTTCGATCAGCGAGTCACGATAGGTGAGCGTTTCCGGAAAATGTTTGCCCGTTTCGAGGAAGAGCACGGGCACTGCGGTATCGATGCTGCCGATCAAATGAAGCAGAACAGCCGATTCAGCGCCGAAGGAAGAGACAATCGCGGCGTCGCCCAGAATATTGTCCTCGATCAGCGCGGTCAGCATTTCGACTGTGTCGCGCCCGCGGAACATGTTGTTCAGGCGAATTGCATCGGCCTCGGTATAACGCGGCGCGGTGTTGATGCGGTCGACGATGCGGGCAGCAGCACTAGCCATGACGCAGTTTCCAGACTGGGACAGCGCCGTCAGCAGCGGCCTGATAGACATGGTCATACCGTGCAAGGCTTGCGGCCAAGACATCGTCGTTGATTGGCGATTCGGGCGCGAAGCTGTCAAAGCCGCAGCGCCGCAAAAACGGGATCTGGTCAACCAGCACATCGCCCTGGGCCCGCAATTCGCCCGCATAGCCAGACTCGCGCAGGATGCGTCCAGCGGAATAACCGCGCCCGTCACGAAACTTGGGAAACGCCACTTCAACGAGCGCGAGCCGTTCGAGATGCGGGATCAGCAATCGGGCATCCTCGTCAGGTTCGAGCCGGACGGCTGTCGCGTTTGACTGGTCGAGGAAGGCATCGAGCGTAACAGCAGGTTGCTCAAGCGGTTCATCGGTGCGAAAACGGAGATCACCCATAGATCGCCTCCTTGAATGGCTCAAAGCCGACGCGGCGATAGGTATCGAGGAAGCGTTCACCGCCTTCGCGCAGGGCGACATATTTGTCGGTGACGCGTTCGATCGCATCGACAATCCCGTCCTCATCGAAGCCGGGGCCGGTTATCTTGCCAAGGCTGACATCTTCCGCGCCCGAACCACCGAGTGAAAGCTGGTAATTTTCGGTGCCCTTCCGGTCGACTCCCAAAATGCCGATATGGCCGGCATGATGGTGCCCACAGGCGTTGATGCAGCCCGAAATCTTGAGCTTTAGCTCCCCAAGATCACGTTGGCGTTCAAGGCTTTCGAACCGCTTGGCAATCTTTTGTGCAACCGGGATCGAGCGGGCGTTGGCAAGGCTGCAATAGTCCAGTCCGGGGCAAGCAATGATATCGCTGATCAGGTCGAGATTGGGAGCCGCCAACCCTGCCCCGTCAAGCGCCTGCCAGATCGCGTAAAGATCGTGCTTGGCAACGTGCGGCAAGACGATGTTTTGGGCATGCGTCACGCGCAGTTCGTCAAAGCTGAATTTCTCGGCCAGATCGGCCATCAGGTCGATCTGTGCCGATGACGCATCACCAGGGATGCCGCCAACCGGCTTCAGGCTGATATTGACGATGGCATAGCCCGCCTGCTTGTGCGTCTTCACATTCTGGTCGACCCAGACGGCGAAATCAGGATCAGTGCGATCAACGGCATCGGCTAGCCCGGTTTCAAAGGCCGGCGGTGCGAAGAAGGCGCTGATCCGTTCCAGCTCCGCCGCCGGCGGATCGATGCCGAGAGACTTCACGTGCGCGAATTCCTCTTCGACCTGTCGCGCATATTCCGCCGCACCGATCTCGTGAACAAGAATCTTGATCCGCGCCTTGTAGATATTGTCGCGGCGGCCGTAGCGATTGTAAACGCGCAGACAGGCTTCCGAATAGGACAGCAAATCCTCGATCGGGACGAAGTCCTTGATCTCCGGCGCGATCATCGGCGTCCGCCCCATGCCACCACCGACAAAGAACTTTGCGCCGAGCACACCGTCCCGTTCGATCAGCTGGATACCAATATCGTGCAGGCGCATGGCGGCGCGATCTTCGTCCGCCGCGATGACGGCGATCTTGAACTTGCGCGGCAGATAGCTGAATTCAGGGTGGAAGCTGCTCCACTGACGCAGCAGCTCTGCCCACGGACGCGGATCGGCAATTTCGTCCGCCGCCGCTCCCGCAAACTGATCGGAAGAGATGTTGCGAATGCAATTGCCGCTCGTCTGAATCGCATGCATTTCGACAGACGCGAGATCGGCGAGGATGTCTGGCGCATCGTCCAGCTTGATCCAGTTATACTGGATGTTTTGTCGGGTTGTGAAATGCCCGTAGTCGCGGTCATACGTGCGCGCGATGTGCGCGAGCATCCGCATCTGGCGGCTATCGAGCGTGCCATAGGGAATGGCGACGCGCAGCATATAGGCGTGGAGTTGGAGATAGAGTCCGTTCATCAGTCGCAGCGGCTTGAACTGATCTTCGGTCATTTCGCCCGACAGACGACGCTTCACCTGATCGCGAAATTCTTCCACGCGGGCGTCAACGATGGCCTGGTCATAAGTGTCATATTTATACATGTCAGATTACCCATTCGCCGATATTGGGATCGGCAGGCTTCAGTGTCAGGTCAACACGAACGGTCGGCCCCAGTGCGCGGATACGGTCCTTGATATGCGCGGGGCGCGGCCCCTCTGCTGTCGCGATCGCCTCGATCAGATAGGCACCATTGACGCGCCGGGCGCCTTCTTCGCGTGCGAGGATCGCTTCGCCTTGCTCTGCAACATCAACTGCGTCTTCGACATGGAGCGACCACCAGCTTCCCGCCCACCAGGTGACCGCCCCGCTCGCCAGGTCATTGCCGGTCAGGATGATCATGCGACCGTCTCCGCCAATTTCGCAAAGGCCGTGAGCCTGTCCTCGGCATCCGAACGCAACACCACGTCTCCCACAACGATGATCGCAGGGCTCTTGACGCCTTCGCGCCCGATCATCCCCCCCAGATCAGTCAGCAACGTTCGGAACGCTCGCGCGCCTTGGCGTGTT
>JANLST010000494.1:0-34629 GCA_031362505.1 Sphingomonadales bacterium | reverse complement strand
TCATCGCCTGCAGCATGTCGAACGCTTCGCCAGCACGTACTTCGCCAACGATGATGCGGTCGGGCCGCATCCGAAGCGCATTCTTGACGAGATCGCGCTGAGTGATTTCGCCCCGCCCTTCGATATTGGGCGGGCGCGTTTCCAAGCGGACAACATGACGCTGCTGGAGTTGCAGTTCGGCCGAATCCTCGATCGTGACGACGCGCTCGGCCTCGTCAACATAGGCGGACATTGCGTTGAGCAGAGTGGTCTTGCCCGAGCCGGTACCGCCCGAGATAAGGACATTCCGTCGCGCCATGACGATGGCGCGGAGAATTTCGGCAACCGATTCCGGGATGCTTCCATATTCGATCAGCGTTGCCATGTTGATCGGGATCTTGGCGAACTTGCGGATGGAGAGTGAAGATCCATCAACAGCCAGCGGGGGTACTACGGCGTTGACGCGCGATCCGTCAGCGAGCCGCGCATCGACAAACGGCGAGGATTCATCGATCCGGCGCCCAACCGCCGCGACTATCTTCTGGATGATGCGCAAGAGATGTTTTTCGTCCTTGAAGCAGACGGTTGTTTCCTCGAGCTTGCCCTTGCGCTCGACAAAAACCTGATCATGGCCGTTGACCAGAATATCGGTGATGGACTCATCCTTGAGGAGCGGCTCAAGCGGACCCAGCCCCAACAATTCGTCCAGCACATCCGAAACAAGCTGGCGGCGTTCCTCGAGGTTGAGCGCATGCTTCTGGAGCGCGAGTTGCTCATGGACGATTTCGCCAACTTCGTCCTCGACCTGCTGGCGCGACATGCCCTCAAGCGCAGACAGGTTGATCAGGTCAAGCAGTTGCCTGTGAATCTCGACCTTGAGCGCCATTGTGACATTGTCGTTGGCATTTGGCTCAGCGCGCCCCCCAAGGGCGACCACCCTTCGATCGGCATTGGCCATGTTGACATCATTTGTGCCGGATTTTTTGATCTGCCACATAGTTTAATCCAGTCGGCCCATGATTTCGTCGCAACCATCAAGGATGGCGACCAGATTCTTGGAAACCTTGCTGTTGGCCTTGATCTCGCCAATCACGACACCCTGATCGAGCGCCGTGTTGACGAGTGGGAAATCATTCGCAACGCTATATTGAACCGGCTGACCGAGCGCGCGTTCGGCGTCTGCCAGATCAATCGTGCGAAACAGCTTCTTCTGGACCCGGTTGGCGACGATGATCGTGGGCACCGCCTGCAGGCCTTGATCGGCAAGCAAGGACAATTGCCTGCGGGCCTGCCTCAGGCTTGCGACGGTCATTTCGATCACGACGATGATCGCATCGGAACGCCCGACAAGAGACATGGACCAGTTTGTCCAGCTTCCCGGAAGATCGAGAAATACAGTGCCAAATTCGCGGGCCGCCAGATCGACAAGATGAAACATCTGATCGGTGCTGGCGGATTCGAGCGGAATGATGTCGACGGGTGCCGCGATGACATTCAGGCCATCCGGCGTGTGGACGGCAGCAGCCCGGAGCATGGCCCGGTCAACGCGTGATCCCGCCTTGATCAGGTCGGCAATTGTAAGCTTGGGCGCAAGGCCAAGATAGGATGCGGCATTACCGAACTGGAGATCGAGATCAATCAGGCAGGTTTCGCGACCCGCCGCCGCATCACGACCAACCTGCAAACTGGCGGCCTGTGTGGCAATCGTTGTCGCCCCGACCCCGCCAACGCTGCGCACGATCGAAATGATCTTGCCCAGGCCCTGACCCCTGTCATCGGATTTGTCCAAGTCTTCGCGAAGCTGATCAAGGCAGATCGTGAGTTCTTCACGGGTGAGCGGCAATGCCAGCACATCGCTGATCCCTGCGCGCAGCAATGTGCGAACAATCGGCAGCGAGGCGTCACGTACTGCTGCGATGATCTTCAGGCGAGGATAATCCTTCCGCAATGTCAGGATGCGGCGCAACGAAGTCTCATCGCCGACGCGCACTTCGACAACCAGAATGCGCGCGAGTTCGACATCTTCCTCGGGGATCGGCGCGCTGGCATCCAGCATGTGCATGATCAGACCAAAGCCGGCGATCTCGCCGCCAAGCACACCTGCCGCTGCTGTCTCATCTTCCGAAAGAACGAGAATGACACTCCCGTCCTCGCGATGGACATTCCAGTCTTTGCCCGAGATGTCTGCTTCTCCCATTTTACTCACAAAATTCACCTCTAATTTGATTCCGTGCCAGCCGCGTCTTCAAGCGTCAGCGACGCGCGAAAATCGGGTAGGTTGATCCCACTGAACGGAAACAGTTGAAACAGGAATGGCTTGAACATGATATTTTGCAGGCTGACCGTGACAAGTGGCGCGGCATCGGCTCCATTTGGATCCCCGGCAAAGCCAAGGTCGGTCGGACCATATTGCACCACGACATTGGCAGGGGCCACAGCCGGGAAAAAATAGCGCATCCGCGTGGCGATATTTGTAAAGGCTGCTGTGGAGGCGGTAACTCCCCAAGCGCACGTACCGGAAGTGCACGCACAAGCAGCGTTCGCACCGGACATGCTGCACGTCATCGTTCCATAAGTTGCCGGGATTCGATCACCCTGTTGCAAACCACCGCTTGTAACAAAACTATAACCGATCATGTCGGTCGCAACCGGCGCTGTGACGACAGCAAAGCGCGCGCCCATCTGCGTTGCTTTTTCCGCCTGGTTCCAGGTCCACATAAGACGACCGACATCGACCATTCCAAGCAGAAACATGGTCAGGACAGGAAGGACAAGCGCGAATTCGGCGGCCGATCCTCCGGTGCATGATCGCAGGAGTTTTCGCATTGACATCATCATATCCCGACCACTGCTGCCTGAGATTGGGCGTATAGATTGAGCGTGTTCGCGTTGGACAATCCGACCCTGTAGAAAAGTGACGTATAGGGGACTGTCGCTGAAACCGTGACGACACGCACGCCACCCGTTTGGCCCGTATAAATGCCATTACCGGCGCTTGCATTGGCCGTGTCGCAAGCAAAAGTGACAGAAACCGAACTCGCGGTGGTCCACCCTGCAAGCCGCTGAACTCCGTTCGCGATGGCGCCCGTTCGCGTGATGTTTTGCGTATTCGTGATGACCGAGCCCGTAATCGAGCCCCCGCACGGAAAGTCGGAAAATGAAAGCCGCGACGCATAACGCGCGCCGTCGCGTACCGCAGTGGCCACGACATGCACGCTGTAGAAATAGTTTCCGATCTCGAAGGTCCCGAACATAAAAGCGATGATCATCGGCGTGACCAGCGCCATTTCAGCCGCGGCAACACCCGATCGCGAGGCAAGGAGCAAATGAAGGGGTCGGTTTCGCATCGGCTATTCAATCAGATACGGCTTGTCGCGCCGGACAACCTGGCCCGCGGTCGATCCAGAGGCTCCCGTAGTCGTTTCGCCTATCATTTCGACATAGACATCATCGTCAGATGTGCGTGTGCGTGGAAAGGCGGGTTCGACAAGGAACACGTCAACCCATTTCAGGACGGGAACGTTGGTTTCCGATCCATTCAGGCCAAGAGCGTGACAATTCAGAACGGCAACCGAAATGCGGCGTCGATCAACAACATTTGCAGAAGGCGTGATACCGGGCGCGCGACAGACAGGGTAACTATAGCCATTCTTGCCATTCACGGCCTGATTCTTGTCAGCGACCCCGGTATTCGTCACGTTGGTTTGCGTTAATTCCCATTGATAGACCTGGTAACGCGTGGCATTTGCCGGAAGGCCGGTGTTCGTCGTCCAGGTCGCTTGCGTCGTCCACCCATAGTTCACACGGAAATAGGCATCGCGGTCCCACAATCCATTGCCAATTTTTCCGCCGGCGCAGGATCCGCTGACGCTCACAGCATGACACATATCCCGCGGGTGGCCCATGATAGAGGGGTAGCCCGATGTCAGCGGGAGTGTCGCGGAAGTCGGGAGGTATGGGTTGGTGGGTTCCTGCCAGCCTTGATTGCCCGACGTGCCACAGTTGTTGCCTTTGACCAGATCCTTGCGCACGTTGCGTGAGGGAGAACATGTCCCGCCCGCAGGACAAGTGTTGGCCCCATTCGTATCCAGATCAAAACGCGTATTCAAAGCGTTCATGACCACAGCATTTAGTCCCGGCTTTGTCGTTACTCCGGTTTGGGGGAGGCATTCACCAGGTGGAGAATTATAGCCAAGCGCTCTTGCCAGATTGGCGGCGCCGTTTCCAAATCCTGTTTCGAGAAAACCGAAATTGCCTGGTACCGTGGCACTTCCTGCAAGTAGCCTTATGCCCGAACCTTTCAGGGCATTGGCATCGAAGGGAAGGTTGGGATCGGTGTTGGTCAACGACTCTGACGGATTGCACATCATCACGGGCGGAACCTTGCAGATCGCAGAGCCGAGTCCGGCAACCGCGGTTCCGCTCAGGTTTCCCGAATTGAAGAGGGCCATGATGGGGGTCAGTGCATATACCGCTTGGCGCGTCGCGACCGTAACGCTGACGAATTTTGCGGCCAGCGGATCGGTGGTCACCGTGTTGCTGGCGTTGCTCGCATAGGCACTGTAGAATTTGATCTTGTCCCCGACGGCACCACAGCCGCTATTGGCCGACTGGTTGGCAATCGCGACGGTGAGGCCACCACCGTCATTCCCGAATTTTGTCTGGTTTGTGATGAGCTGGCGTGCGGCGGCGACCGCCCTGGTGCATGAAGTGGCGTTCTGATCCAGCTGCGTCACAGCTGCCAGCGCGGCCTGGTCTGCGGCCTGCTGGAGTTCGGTGTCGAGAGACACCATCCGGGCATAGTCGAACGCCAGCCCACCAACCGCGATCAGGCCGAAGAGCGAGAGGGCGACTGTCGATGCAACTGCCCCACTTTCATTCCTTGCGCCCCGTCCGATCAGCGATCGTAACACCTTCAATCTCCTTTAGCGTGGCCCTGAACTGGAGCCGCTGCCTGAACTGGAACCTGACCCCGAGGTCGTCTTTAGGGTGACTGGCTCTTTCACCGCCCCCTTGAGATAGCGATCGGTCGCAGCGGCTGCATGCGTGCCATCGCCACCTTCCATCTGTTCACCACTGTATTCAGGATCGGGATCGATCGTTTGCACGGCGATATTGTGCTTGAACGCGCCGCCCATCGTCGTGTCGTTTGGCGTACAAGCCCCAATGGTCAGCGCCGTGGCGGCAAGGATGATGCTTGTGCGGAACCTAGAGTTCATGGCCGGTCTCCCCTTCAAGGCCAGTAGCAGGTTTGGCCTTACCGCGCTTCGCGTCCGTCGGGGGCGCATCCGGGTTCATCAGATCGGTTCCAACCGCATTGTCCGTTCGCCCTCGCAGGAAGAGATCCAGCTCATTCGGATTTTCGACCCGATCCGTCGGCAGGCGCACGTCTTCGGGACGCATCGGCTTTACCAGCCGGGGGGTCACGATGATGACAAGCTCGGTCTCTTCCTTCTGAAAGCCGGTTGAGCGGAACAACGCGCCAATGATCGGAATCGATCCGAGAAGCGGGAATTGCCGGACCGTATCGCTGAAGTCCTTGCGCAACAGGCCCGCGATCGCGAACGATTGTCCATCGCGCAGTTCGAGTGTGGTCTTGGCACGACGGGTCTGAAGTCCAGGAATAACCAATCCGTTGACCGAGATGGATGCAGCCGGATCAATCGAGCTGACTTCAGGCGCAACGACAAGATTGATGATGCCGTCATCAAGCACGGTGGGCGTGAAGGCCAGGCTGACGCCAAATGGCTTGAATTCAATCGTAATCCCAGTGTTGCCATTGTTGTTTCCGCCACCTCCA
Source organism: Sphingomonadales bacterium (assembly GCA_031362505.1). GTDB lineage: Bacteria > Pseudomonadota > Alphaproteobacteria > Sphingomonadales > Sphingomonadaceae > Aquisediminimonas. Next base: position 28,850 of record JANLST010000494.1, on the reverse strand, counting down.
CCGGTGCCGCCGCTGTTGCCACCTTGGGAAACCGGAATCGGAAATTCGCCGCCCGCGAGAAACGATGCCGTTTCGCCGGAAAGCGCAATTAACGTGGGTTCCGCCAATGTCTTTACGACGCCCTTACGTTCAAGTGCGTCGAGAGCCGAAGTGATATTCAGACTTCCAAGACTATAGTTGCCTGCGGCAACCCCAAAGGCTTGGAGGATACCGCCAAGATCGACAATAGGCCTGCCAGCCTGATCGGAGAGGATCGCCGTCGATGGCGCAGTGTCGCCAATACCACCAACCACGCGCCCGCTGTCCGAGGAGAACGCATGATTGAAGCCCAACTGTTTTCCGACCGCGCGTTTGACCTCCGAAAATCGAACCTCCAGCATAACCTGTTGCGATGCGCCGACAGAGAGCATGTTGACGATTTTGCCCGGCGCATAGGTATCTGCAATCTGGCGTGCACGTTCGACCGCTGGCCCGCTCGAGACAGTCCCAGCAAGTACGACCGAATCATTCGAGACGGTCGCGCCTATTTTTTCGTTCGGCATCAGCTCTGCCAGTTGGCGCCGCAGCGAAACCACATCGGGACCTACCGCCACATCGATGACCGAGACGAGATTGTTCCTGCCGTCATACATTGTCAGGCTCGTCGTCCCGATCTTTTTGCCCAACACGTAGAGCGAGCGGTTCGTCATCGGCAAAATATCGGCAATCTCGGCGTTGCCAACCAGCGCCTTGACGAACGGACGGCCGGCACGGATGACCTGGCTCTTGTTCACCGGGACATCGAGTTGTCCCTCATGGAGAACGTCTGCATTACCGATAGCGGTGACACCTTGCGCCTGGGCAATGCCCATTGGCGCGATGGCAAGCGCAAGCAGCGAAAGCGTGCCCCGCAGCACTGGCTTAAAACCCTGCATGACGGCGTACCTCATAGCTGGTGTTGGTCGTCCCGCGGACGATCTGGACTGTGACCTGGTTCCGCTTCTTGCGCACCGCTGCTGCGCCGCCAACGGCGGTCCAACCACGCGGTGCAGACGGAAGATAGCTCGGTCCGGGAGAGCGATAGCCGCCGCCATAGGCACCGTCGCGCAAATCCTCCAGCCCGACGGTTTCGACGACAGGGTTCACCTGATCGGCAACATTGCGGAGCGCCAGGCTAAGGGATCCGACCTGTTGGCCGAGCGCAAGCTTTTGGGCATCGACCTGTGATACTTCCAAAGTCGCGGTCTTCGAAATGACGGGCTGCTCCGCTTTCTGGTCAGCATTCTGATCGATCGCGATGACCCGGACATTCTGTAAAAGCACATCTGTAATTTGCTGGGTCGCGCCGTCCTGAGACGATGCCACCGACCGTGTAATAAGGATATCGACCACGTCTCCTGGAAGCACGAAGCCGGACACACCCGCCACATCGTTCACCCGCACTGACGCGGCCCGCATATCCGGGCGAAGTACGGAGGAAATGGCTGCTCGCCCGCCCTCTCCTGAAATATTCGTTGCCAGGATGGGTTCGTTGATCGCGATGGGACGAAGCGCAACGCGGCGCTTGTTCATAGGAAGCAACGCATTGATCGATGCAAAAGTGCCTTGCGGCACGGAGGCCAGAGGCAGATCAACCAATCGAATCTTGTCAGGGGTTATTTCGGTTCCGAACTCCATCGGCACGCGCGCGACAGCCACCTTGATACTGCCCTGAGCGACAGTTTCCTGTTTCTTCTCAACGCCGCCAAGATACACGTTCGCGAGATAGGCAGCGACCAGACCCAGCAAAATTGCCAGACCGAGAACGATCAGGGATCGTTGTTGCGGCATGTCGTTACCCCCATAGTCGACAGATGAAAATGAACATCACGAACGATGCTGACCGGGCGTTTGCCCGGTCAGCTCTTATTCGTGCGTTAGGTGCAGTTCGCGGTATACCCCGAAGTAGTCGTCGCACCGATGCAATTCGTCGCCTTGCCCATCCGGGTGGAGATTGCAGTGCCCAGACCGATTGCGGCGAGCGCGATCGCGCTGCCCACAATTGCCAGGATCAGAGCATATTCAGCAGCCGAAGCGCCGCTCTCATCCATGCAGAGATTTTTGAGTAGATTTTTCATAACATTAGTACTCCATAATGTGTTGCTCTGTCCGAAACGAACGGACAGAAATGACTGGCTGCACAAGACATGCAGCCAGCCGCTCTGATCAATTTACGTGCAGTTTGCGGTATACCCCGAAGTAGTCGTCGCACCGATGCAATTCGTCGCCTTGTCCATGCGGGTCGAGATTGCAGTGCCGAGGCCGATTGCAGCGAGCGCGATGGCGCTGCCCACAATTGCCAGGATCAGCGCATATTCGGCAGCCGAAGCGCCGCTGTCATCAGTCCAGAGAGTTTTCAGAAGATATTTCATTACGTTTACCCCTATTTTCTTCGACGCCGAACCAATCCGGCAATCCGAAGTGCTATGCAGGACACGAGGGGTCTTCGGTCGATGGCGACCCAGGCGGCAACATTCACTCTGCCTACCCAGCCAAAGACGGATCAGTCTGCTAGAATCGAAGGGAACAGATTCCTGGACATGGAGTCAAACGGCATTTTATTAATTGTTTATTTACAATGATATAGTTTCGACGGTGTTAACCAGTTAACCAGGATAAGGGCCGATTCCGAGGTTTATCCATACGAATCAGTGAGTTATATCGTTAGATATATATCCTGCGATAATCGCCGCGAACGCGTTTGACAAATTTGGCCAAGGTACGGAAAGGCAAACGGGAGGGGGAGGAGCAATGCGAAATATTTCGCCGATTGGAACGGCCGAATCTGATCGTTCCAACGCCGCGATGCGCGACCTGCTCTACTTTTTCATGTTAGGACTGTTGGCGTTCGCCTATTTTTCGATTTCGACATCGGCGCTGCGCGACGGCGACACGAGCTGGCACCTTGCAGCCGGAAAATGGATATTTGCACACGGTGCTATTCCGACGACGGATCCGTTTTCCTATACATTTCTCGGAAAGCCCTGGACGGCTCACGAATGGCTTTCTGAAATCCTGATGTTTGCAGCCTATTCTGCTGGTGGTTGGACTGGGCTCCTGCTCATGTTTGGAGCGGTCTCCGGGTTAACCTTTGTGACGCTCGCTCACTATGTCCGACGTTGGCTCTCGTTTCCGCTGGCCCTGGTTCCTCTCTTTCTCAGCTTTGTCGGCACCATTAATCACAGCCTTGCCAGGCCGCATCTGTTTGGATGGCTGCTGCTTGCCTTGTGGATGACCAGCCTGCTCCGCGCGCGCGATGCGGCGCGCGCGCCGTCACTCTGGACGGCAACGCTCATGATATTGTGGGCGAATCTTCACGGCAGCTTCGTTCTCGGTCTCGCATTGATCGCACCATTGGCACTCGAGGCGCTCTGGGAAGCTGGTCCAACCGATCGTGGGCGGGCGTTTTTGGATTGGACCGTTTTCGGCCTTGTCAGCCTTCTGGCATCGCTGATGACCCCACAAGGACTTGAGGGGCTGATCTTCCCGATCAAGGTATCCATGATGACCGCCCTCAATCATATCGGCGAATGGATGCCGACGGCGTTTGGTGCAATCGGTGCGTTCGAAGTTGTGCTCTTGAGCGGCATCTTCATCTGTCTGTACAAGCCCGTGAAAGTGCCGTTGATCAGGCTTTTGCTGATAATCGGCCTGCTCCATCTGGCATTTGCCCATATTCGCCATCAGGCGGTGTTCGTCATTCTATCCTGTTTTCTTCTTGCCCGGCCGTTTGCATTGGCACTCGAATCAGAAGGGCGCGAGAAGCCTGGCCCCTTTTTGCTTTCTGACCTCGGACTGCGCCAGATCTGGCCGATCCTTGCAGTCATGGCGGCGCTGCTCGGCGGAGTGGGAATGGCCAGTTTCTCCTTCGCCAGAGAGCGGCCGGACACGTATGGAGTTCCGCAAGCAGCAATTGACCATATCCCTGCAGACCTCCGCGCTCGGCCCGTGTTTAATGAGTATAGCTTTGGAGGCACGCTCATCCTCAACACGATCCCGGTTTTCATCGACGGTCGAAACGATGTTTATGGCGATGCGTTTCTCGACAACTACATCGAGATTGTGAGGGGCGGCGATTTTGAGAAATGGGAGGCCATTCAAAAAAAATGGAAGATCGAGTGGGTCATTATGCCGCCTGACAAAGGGCTGGTGACCTATCTTGACCATCAGTCAGGTTGGGTTCGTATTTATGCCGACAAATGGGCAGTAATCCATGCGCTGAAATCGCGCGCGACAGTCGGGCCCCAGCCCTCTGCGACAGACCTTAGAACTGATTGACAGGTCGTCGGGCAATTTGGATCGAACAACCAACTCATTGTGGTCGTCAGCATAGTCGATTGCCCCGGTGCCGTGAATCGGGCTCTAGATCGGCACCCGCTGCCGATACGTCAAATTCACCCTTTCCGACATCAGCAGATAAGGCAGCCAAAGCCCGACACTGATCAGGACCTTTTCCAAATTGCCCTCCAGCAAGTGTTGAAGCTGGCTTGCGACTTCGAACGGCAAGTCCTTCGTTGCGACCACGATCTGCGCGATGCCTAATTGGGCGAGGATATCCAGCCCCCAGACAAGCACAAGGAATCGAGGGAACCAGGGTACATGGCGCAGGGCCATGACGAACGCGATGGCATAAAGGCTGGTCATGATGACAACGTCGGCCAGCATGGTGGCAAAGAGCGTCCGGAACCAAATTGGCGCGTCGCCGCCAAGCGCGGGCATAGCCACCATGAATTCAATCGCGCGCACCGGAATATTGACAAGCATACCAATAAGCAGTGAAGCCATGATGCCGGTTGCGCCGAACATCGACAGCTTGCGAGACGTCAGGCAGTCGATCGACCTCCATTGGCCATAGCGCGCAAGCCGGATCTCAGGCTGCGCATAAAGCCGGTTCGCGGGAAACCAATCGAACGCGAGAAGCAGCGTTCCGACCGGTGCGGCAACAACCAGCAAATAGGGCAATGCCTGGACGAATTGTTCGAAGCCGGGTGAGACAGGCGTAGCCGGAAAGGAGGCGCGAAGTCCTGCCACGAAACTGGCCGCAAGAACCCACAATGCCATTATCCTTGGCATGCCTACATTGAGATGACGGACAAGCGCCACGCTGCGCGCGTTCAATTTGATTTGGATCGTACCGATCATGGCGAAAATCATAGCAGTTGCCTCTATTGTCGGCAACTCAGTGATGGGAGTAATTGGTTAACAACTCATCAATGAGGAGATGTTTGTGAAGCTGCCTTGGCCATGAACCATTGAGGATCAGCGTTGACGTAAGACAGAGGTCGCGGATTAAGTCGTGCGGCTTGTCCGCATCTGCGGTTGAACCCGCCGACTGGTCGCTCGAGACGCAGCACTAGCTTGGCAGATTTGTTAGGATACGGCAGTCACCCGGTAACAAGTCGTCTTGGAACGCAGGTTAAGATAGTAGCCCGCGATGAGGTGAACCTGCATTTCCAGTCGCGATGGGTTGGTATTAGAATGCCTTGTTTCCTGGCCTGTGTGTTCAAATTGGTAAACATCCAGAAAATTACCGGGCGTCTGCCCGTGGCTTTGGCAAGAAGGACGATATTGGGGTCCAGATCCGATGTCAGGTTGACCCATATCGGCATGGCGTCATTGTGGTGACGAGCGGCTTCAAATTTGATCAAGCTCTCGGCAGTGTGGGGCTCGACAATCTTCGCACCGGGAAAGTCGATGGCCACAATGATCTGATCCGGGTTGAGTTCCCAGTAAGGAGCCATCGCGGCCTGGAATCCATATTCAGCCCGCTCTCTGAGCCAGGGGACGGGACTCATCAGCCCCGCCGCCCCGGCGAACAACACAAGGAGAATTGTATAGGCGAATTGATCCCGCTTGACGCTCATCGCAATCAAAACCAGACACATAAGGACCGACGGCACCAGAGTCGTTAGATACCTCAGTTCGAGTATAGGTAAAAAGATACTGATGCAGATTGTGCCAATTAGTGCAATGAGACCGGCTACAGCCGCATCCCATTGCTGACTGGTTGGTCGGCTGGCGCTACTTTCTTTCCTAAAACGACCGATTCCGTGGGCAACGCACAAACCAGACACCACCAGTGCTGGAAAGACTGTGGTTGGTGGCCCCAAAACATATTTTATCGCAGACCAAATCTCGGAAGGCGACAGAACCGAGTATGAAACGACATCAGGCTGCGAATATCGAATCAAGCTCGGGAAGTGGTAAGTGACCCAAGCCAGCATAGGCAATTGTGGACAGGCTATTGCCCAGGCATTCCTCAAGGCCGCACGCCGGCAAACGATCACGAAAAGAAGGCCTTGCACGCCGATCAGTATCGCTGCGTGATAGTGTGCAAGAATTGCGCAGGCAGCAAGCGTCGACCAAGTAGCAGTTTGCCGCGCGTTTGGCTCATACAGCAATGCCATGAACGCAATCGTCTGGCACGTGACGAGGAACAGCAATAGCCCATACGTCCGGGCATCAACCGCAGCGATTGACCCATTCCACCATAGCATGATCAAAACCGCCCAAACCAAAGAGGCGGATCGCGGCAAACGATGGGCTCGCCAGACGAGCGGCATTGCAGCCGCGGCGATGGTCGCGACAATGCTTGGCAACCTCAGTGAGAAATTGGAAACCCCGGCAACGCCTATCCAAAGCCTCATGATCACGTAATAAAGAGGCCCGTTGGGATCTTGTCGCAACTCATGCCAAAAAGCGGGCCAATTATCCTGGGTGATTATCCCGGCTGTCCAACTTTCATCGATCCAGAGAGGCAGGTCAAGAGCAAGGATCGCGCGTTGCGCGATCAGCAACATCGCAGCCAACGACAAAGCGATTGCAATTGCTGTTTCCGCCCGGCCTTTCGGGCGCCATCCGGTTTGGGTCGAGGTCGCCTTCGGTTGGGTAGAAACAATAGGAGAAATCTTTGCTACCATGATCTCCAGTGCCAGCTTTGTCCGGACTGGAGGTGTGATAGCAATTATCTCCAGAATGGAAATGCCTGCTACCACCCAAGTCTAGCGGGCATGAAGCACGGTTTTATGCCAGTTGAATTAGAACCACGGTCACCAGTGAAGTCCGGCCGATCCTGCGGGAGGCCTTTTCAACCGCTTGGAAAGCCGCCCGCAAAAACTACCCCTCAAGTGGCACGGGACATGCCGTTTGGATTGCGCTATCAGCGACGACCCACTGGCGACCCAAAAGCCCGTTGGCGCTTCGGCGCAGCCGCCGGGCAATCGAGGGCTATGAGGTTCCACCTTCAAGACCGCGCGATATCTCTTCCCGGTCAACGAGGCTCAGCGCAAGCCTCGATCGCCGTCGCTCCGCAGGGCGGATGCCGCCATTGCGCAACAGCAACGGGTAGATCGACGAAGACTCCCGATCAAACACCCAACCGATCGAACTCATCGACTCGCCGCGTCGCCAACGATCCTAAATCTCAGACTTCTGTGCATCCGAAAAAAAGATCCGCTTCCGGTAAGACATCACAACCCTCCATCCCTTAATCAAAGAACAGTGTGTTGCGACGACCGGTTGAGGGCACCACCACAAAGCGGACGTTCCAGCATCGCATTTTTCAACCTGAAAGCGGCTCTTCGTTCATCTGAGTAGGATATGGTGGGAAGGAGTGGAAATCGACCATTCCGACGGGTAGGTCAAAGATATGGCTGGGATACATGAAACGACGATGAGCCTTAGGTTTTTTGGGGATGACCTTGATCCCGATGAGATTACCGCTCGCCTAGGTTGTCCCCCTTCGACCAGTAGGCGGAAGGGCGACGTTTGGACAACACCAAAAGGCATCGGAAAAGTAGCACGTGCCGGATTTTGGCATCTGAAAATCAACAAACGACAGCCGGGTGATCTCGATCTTCAGGTAGCGGAACTGCTTGCGTCGCTTAGCGATGATTTATCCGTTTGGGACGATTTGACAATGCGCTTTGAGGCCGATTTTTTCTGCGGTTTCTTCATGCGGGAGAGCAATGAGGGCATAAGTTTGTCTGCAAAGACAATGAAAATGCTACGTTCCCGCAATCTACCGATCGGTTTTGACATTTACGATCCAGGCCAGCCCGGCCGAGTGTCTGCGATTCCCGTTCCTCGTCCTAGAAGCGGACCGTCCGGAATCGACAACATATCAGTCGTACAGTGACCAATTCCCATGTCCCGAAAGCGGTCACAGCCAGCGCTATCTCCCGGACGACCAAATGCTCCCCGCGTACTTTGTCGATTGGTAGGAAGCTCTTCAAAGCACCGCTGGCAAATCAGATCAGCAGTTGTGCTCCGATAAACGCCGCCAGCCACTTGTGGCCGTGGCTGGCAAACAGGTGCAGGTGGTGGCGTCGAGAGTTCAAAACCACGTCCTTATGCCAAAGACGAGACTGGTAGCTCGTACCCTGTCGCCAGCGGCGCGAGCAAAACGGGCGCCATCACCAATCTTGCCCTCCCAGGATATGCCGACATAGGGTGCAAACTCGCGCTTGATCTCGTAGCGCAAGCGAAGGCCAAGCTCAGCTTCGGAAAGCCCCGAACCAATGCCGTTCGCTCTTACATCTTGTGCGGCAAAATTGAGTTCCACGCGCGGTTGCAGGATGAGTTTCTGTGTGATCCGTTGATCGTAATAGCCTTCTAGCCTCGCCAACAAGTTGCCCTTGTCTGAAAGGAACAGCGCGCCCTCAACCTCGAGCCAATAGGGTGCGATTCCTTCAAAACCAATGGTGGCATAGGTGCGCGATGGACCCGGTTTGAAGTCATGGCGGAGACCGGCTTGAAGATTGAACCACGGGTCAATTGCGCGTGAATAAAGCGTCTGTACTTCGGCGCTCTCCACGCCACCACGAACAGCGCCCTCGCCTTCGGTCTTGATGACGAAACGGTTGACGTCACCACCGAACCAACCTTCGCCGTCCCAGCGATACGCATCATGACCATTTTGAAAGCGATACTCTGCGAGATTGAAAAAGGCGCTGTAGGCAGGCACTCCGCCATTTTCATGGCGGAGCATCTTGCGTGAATCTGCCATTTGCGCGGCCCCGTACAAGGCATCCGCGGCGTGGTCGAGGGGAGGGGCCGGAGCTGGCGTTGTACCAATCTCGTCATCTGGCGATTGCAAGCCTGGAATGCCTGTCACATCGTCGCCATCATTGGGGTCAGTCGTGGCGACTGCCTCAGGCTTTGGCATTTCCATGTCGGGCGTTGGTGAAGCCGAAGCGGCTTGTCCAGGTGCCGAAGGTGCGCCCTGTGTCATGTCCATTCCGGGCATATCCGCCATTTCGTGATGGGCTGTCGGGTGGGGAGCGGGTTTGGCTTTTACTATTGGCTTGGCCTTTGTCGCCGGCTTCACCGGCACCTTGGCGGGCATTTTCATCCCCGGCATATTCCTATTCACCTGCGCCGCAGCAGGTGTTGCAACCGCGAGGGCTGCGAACGTGCAGAGCAACATCTTCATGCCGCGTCCTCGTCATGCCGTACCGTGACAACGCGGAACATTCCCGTCATCATGTGAAGCATCATGTGGCAGTGGAACGCCCAGTCCCCCAGCGCATCGGCGGTCAAATCAACCGACACCTTGCCACCAGGAAGGACGTTCACTGTGTGCTTGACCGGATGATAGCCGCGATTGCCGGTGACAACCTCAAAGAAATGGCCATGTAAGTGAATGGGATGCGGCATCATCGTATCGTTGATCAGGTTCAAGCGCACACGCTCATTATGGCGGAAGGCTATTGGCTCGGCGCCTTCGCTGAACTTCACTCCGTCGAACGACCACATATAGCGTTCCATGTTGGCCGTCAGGTGCAAGTCGATCTCACGCAACGGCTTGCGCGCGTCGAGATTGCGGGTGAAGGATTTTAGGTCCTTATAGGTCAAGACGCGGTGATCGACCTTTTCAAGACCTGTCGGGCGCTCACCGGTGCGATCCACCGGCATCACCGCAAGTGTTGCGACCCCTGGCCCCATTTTGACCTGCGGAGCGACCGAAGGGTCGAGCATCTTCATTGAACCCATATCGTGGCCCATCGCGCTATGATCCATGCCCTTCATGTCACTGCCGCCGCTCATATCCATTTCACTCATGCCCATATCTTTCATGGTGAGCAGCGGGCGCTCGCGTATGACCGGGATGGCAGCAACCATTCCCGTGCGCGGAGCAAGTGTGGCGCGGCATTGGCCCGAACGGTCAATGGATTCCGCAATCAAACCATAAGCACTATCTTCCTTGGGCTGAACGATCACATCATAGGTCTCGGCAATGGCAATCTGGAACTCGTCGGTTTCGACAGGCTGGACGTGCTGCCCATCTGCCGCGACGACGATCATGGGCAGACCGGGAAGCCGGACATTGAAATTGGTCATGGCGGACGCATTGATGATGCGTAGCCGAACCCGCTCTCCGGGCACAAACAGCCCTGTCCAATTCTCTTGGCTTCCGTGTCCGTTGACCAAATAGGTGTAGGTTGATCCGTTGACATCGGCGATGTCGGTTGGATCCATCCGCATCTGGCCCCACATTTTGCGATCAGTAGCCGATTGATCCTTGCCTTTGATCAAACCGGCAAGCGTCTGTTTGTTGTTGTTGAAATAGCCCCCCATCGCCTTCAACTTCCGCAATTGCTCCATCGGGTCCATGAAGCTCCAGTCGGACAGCACGATTATATGCTCCCGATCATATGCGATAGGATCGGGGCCTGCCGGGTCGATCACGATGGCCCCATATTGACCCATCGCTTCCTGCATGCCTGAATGGCTGTGATACCAGTATGTCCCGGATTGCTTGACCTCGAACTCATAATCAAACGTCTGGCCCGGCTTGATCCCTGGAAAGCTGACGCCGGGTACGCCGTCCATCTGGAATGGCAGCAGGATGCCATGCCAGTGAATCGACGAGTCTTCCTTGAGCGTATTGGTGACGGCAAGCCGCACCTTTTGGCCTTCCTTCAACCGGATGATTGGCCCCGGCACGGTGCCATTGACGGTGCAAGCATGACCCATCTTTCCGCCCACAACAAAATACGCGTCACCGATACTGAGGGCGATTTGTTCGCCACTCAAAACTTCGGGTGCGGTACCATGGCCGCCCATGTGCATACCGGAAGTGCCGCTCCGCGCCCAAGCGGGGAAGAGTGGAGCAAGCGCCATGCCGCCACCAGTAAGAGCGGCACCGCGCAACAAGGTGCGCCGGGAAACGGGGGAAACGGTCATATCTGGATGTCCATCAAAGGGTCTGCTCGTGATACGCATGCACCCGCTCAATCCCTCAGATATTCGGTTAGTTTTCCGCGTGCGCGGTAAAGGCGCGTTTCGACGGCCTTTTCGCTGATACCCAGTATCTCCGCGGTTTCAGCCTGCGTCAGCCCTTCAATGGTGCGAAGGATCAAGGGTTCGCGGATCGCGGTTGGCAATGTGGCAATAGCTTCTCGAACGCGGGCGAGTTCTGCCCGGTCGGCAAGCTGCTGGTCGGTGGAAATGCCATCATCGGCGATAGTTGCTGCGGCCTCAATCGGCAGGGCGAAGGAAAAGAACCGCCGCACCGAGCGCCGTCGCGCCCAATCACGGCACTTATTGATCGCGATCCGCGAAATCCAGGTTTTGAAAGGCCGCGCGCCATCGTAGTTTTTGAGCGCCGCAAAGGCTGACACGAAAGATTCCTGCGTCACGTCAACGGCGGCATCGCTGTCTCCAATCGTCGCCCGCACAAGTCGGAAAACCTGCTCACGATAGCGGCCAAGCAATGCGGTATAAGCGGACTGCCGCCCTGCCAACGCCAGTGCTGCCAATTCGCTGTCTGAACATTCATCCAACGCCAGCGTCATTTTTTGTCGGCAGTCAGTGCCTTAACGACCGCCTTGTCGAACTTTGTCACCTGATCGGGCCGAAGCAATGATCGCATTGCAAAGACATGCTCAAGCGTCTCCTTTTGCAGTTGGCCCATCACGATATGTGACTCGTCGACAGCAGCTGCGACCTGAGCGCCATAACCATGTTCGGTCTCAATCGCGGCCGCAAGCTTGGCGTTATCTGCGCGCATTTGGAGCTCGAGCGCCTGCTTGCGGATGGCAAATTTCTTTTCGAGGGCATCAAGTTTTAGGTGTTGGGCGGCATCAAGATCGACGCCATTGTGTAACAGAGCGTGAAGTTCGTTCTCGGGTGGCGGCGGCCCAACGAACAATCGTCCTGCAAACACCCCGCCAAGAGCCGCCAAAAAAACGATGATGGCAATCAACAGCGTCCGTCGCGAGCCGCTCATTCGCCGCTGTCCAGCAATGTTGACGGTGCGAGTGCGACCGGTGCCCCAAATGGCGACAAGCTGGGCGAGGCTTCGGCACGCGTACCGGGAACTATGGCGCCTGCCAGCCCCATGCCGAGTGCTGCGACAATTGCAAACCCAGCCATCCCGCTCGATAACGACGAGGCGCCCGTTTGCCGTGCAGCAAGCTCGGACAGAACCGCATTGTCGATTGACATAAGGCGCGCAGGTACTGTCGCCTCGCCCAAGCTTTCAAGCATTTGGTCCAGACTATTCATTTCTACATACTCCTGGCGTCATAGCCCTTATACGCAGGATCGCGGCAAAGCCCTCAAGAGATATAATTTGAGGGATGGCCGGGCAAGATGCGTATTGATCAATGTACATGCTTCTTGGAGACTCCTGATGATAAAATTTCGCTCGCTTTTCGTTGCGCCTGTCCTTGCCACCTTCGCATTCGCCGGCAGCGCACAAGCGCACACAAAATTGATCTCCTCGTCGCCTGCTGCCAACTCGACCGTCGCAAAACCGGGAAAGGTCGTCCTGAACTTTAATGAAAGGGTCGTCGCGGCATTCGTGAAGACCGAACTCATGATGACGGGAATGCCCGGCATGGCCGACCATCCGCCGATGAAAATGGCCGGTTATACTACCGCGATGAGCAAGGATGGAAAAATCGTCACATTGCTGATGAAAAAGGCACTGCCTGCCGGTTCCTATATGCTCAAATGGTCAGCAGCAGGGGCGGATACGCATCGCATGGAAGGCAGCTTCCTGTTTATTGTGAGATAGGATGATCGACACTCTGACCATCGGTATTCGGTTCGCGCTTTCTGTGAACTTGATGCTGCTGTTCGGATTTCCGCTGTTCGGGCTTTATGCCTTGAAAGGCGCTGCGCAGTTGCACAAAAATGTGTTGCCGTTGCGCGTTTTGACTGGCTGTCTTTGCGTGACGGCCATAGGTCTGTCGATCCTCAGCATTGTTGTCATGACGGCCTCTATGGCTGGAGTTTCGTTGAAGGAGGTTGATCGCACCTCGGTCACCATGATGATTTCAGAAACGCCAATGGGCCAAGCATGGCAAGCGCGGATCGCGGCATTACTCTGCACGCTTTATGTTGCGGCTGCGATGGGCGGCCGAAAAACCCTGACTTGGCTGGCTCTGGTGTCGCTTGGATCGGCGGCTGCCCTTGCTTCTCTGGCATGGACAGGACACGGTGCGGCGAGCGATGGGGTCGAAGGAACGGGACAACTGTTCGCCGATATACTGCACTTGCTCAGTGCGGGAGCGTGGGTTGGCGCACTTGCAGCGCTAGGGGCTTTGCTCTTCCGCCCCGCTCGCGCAATGTCGGAAGATCATATCCGGCTGACCTATGACGCGCTCGAAGAGTTTTCGGTCATTGGAATCGTGATCGTTGCTTTGATCGTGGCTTCGGGGCTGGTGAATAGCTGGATGCTCGTCGGGCCTGCACATTTGATGTCGATTGGTTCAACGCTTTACGGTCAGCTGCTCGCGGTAAAGTTGTTGCTGTTCGCCGCCATGCTCGGCCTGGCGGCAGCAAACCGCTTCTGGCTGACGCCGGCATTTGACCAAGCCATAGTTGCTGGCGGAACAATATCGGCCATACGGCGTTTACGCCTGAGTGTAATTTGTGAGGCGAGCTTCGCGATTACCATTCTTGGCCTCGTCGCATGGCTTGGAACACTTGAACCGCCGATGTCGACCTGATGTGCCAAGGAGACCGATCGTGACGACAGCGAACAGAGCATCCCATCCGGGAAGCAATGTAGCTAGCCCCGACACCTTGGTTCCCACAGCGGATCCTGTTTGCGAGATGATTGTCGATCCTGAAAAGACGACCCATCATACCAGGCATGAAGGCACCGAGTATCATTTTTGTAGTGCTGGATGCCTCACGAAATTCACAGCAGACCCTGCCAAATATATCTCAGCCGCCCCGCGCGCGGAACTCATTGCGGTACCCGGTGCAATATGGACTTGCCCGATGCACCCCGAGATCCGCCAAAACGGCCCTGGACCTTGCCCGATCTGCGGAATGGCACTCGAACCCGAAGTGGTTACGTTGCAAGACGGGCCAAATGCCGAGTTGCAGGACATGACGCGCCGTTTCTGGATCGGACTCATTCTTGCGCTGCCTGTCTTTGCAATCGAAATGGGCGGTCACCTGACGGGCCTCATGATGATCCTGCCCCGACCGACTTCGAACCTCATTCAATTCGTGCTGGCAACACCGGTCGTCCTTTGGGCAGGGTGGCCGTTTTTTGTGCGCGGGTGGACATCGCTTGTGACGCGAAAGCTCAACATGTTCACGCTGATCGCAATGGGGATTGGCGTTGCGTGGTTCTACAGCGTTGTCGCAATCCTCATGCCCGGCCTGTTTCCCCCGGCCATCAGGGCGGTAGATGGATCGATACCTCTTTATTTCGAGGCGGCATCTGTCATTACCGTGCTGGTTCTGCTTGGTCAGGTTCTAGAACTCCGCGCGCGGGAAAGGACCTCGGGTGCCATAAGGGCGTTGCTTGACCTCGCACCCAAGTTTGCACGTCGCATCCGACCGGATGGCACTGACGAAGACATCACGCTCGATGCCGTGATTGTTGGAGACCGGTTACGGGTGCGTCCCGGTGAAAAGATTCCCGTGGACGGCGAGGTTGTTGAAGGGCGCGCCGCGGTCGATGAATCGCTGGTGACGGGCGAGTCGATGCCAGTGACAAAGGAACCCGGCAATAAAGTTGTTTCGGGGGCACTCAACATGACATCCTCGTTCATCATGCTGGCCGAAAGAGTCGGAGCGGATACGCTCTTGGCCCAAATTGTCCAAATGGTTGCCCAGGCCCAGCGTAGCCGCGCGCCCATACAAAGACTTGCTGATCAGGTGTCGAGCTGGTTTGTCCCAACCGTCATTGCTGCCGCAATCATCGCTGGAGCGGTCTGGGCAATTTCCGGCCCGGAACCGCGCCTTTCCTATGCTTTGATTGTTGCGGTTTCGGTTCTGATTATTGCCTGTCCGTGCGCATTGGGGCTCGCGACACCAATTTCCATTATGGTGGGCGTAGGACGGGGCGCACAAGCTGGCGTTCTTATCAAGAACGCTGAGGCACTGGAGCGGTTTGAAAAGGTCGATACCCTTGTCGTCGACAAGACAGGAACGTTGACCGAGGGTCATCCGGCAGTGATCGCGATACGCCCCGCTCCAGGGTTTGACGAGAGCGAGTTGCTACAACTTGCTGCAAGCCTTGAACGCGGCAGCGAACACCCTCTGGCCGAAGCCATTGTGCGGGCAGCGAATGAGCGCGACATCGGGCTTTCCGAGGCACGTGATTTCGACTCTCCGGTTGGCAAAGGTGTCGTCGGCAAAGTTGATGGGCGCACCGTCGTGATCGGAAAAAGTGCATTCTTGTTGGAAATGGGGATCGATGCCGCTGCGATGGAAACCGAAGCGGACGCGCTCAGACGTGATGGCGTTACGGCCATCCTGATCGCTATCGATGGCAAATTTGGAGGCGTGATCGGCATCGCTGATCCGATCAAGACGACCACAGCCGATGCCGTTCGCGCGCTTCAGGCCGAAGGGGTCAAGCTTGTGATGATGACAGGAGACAACCGGCTAACGGCCGAAGTGGTCGCTCGCAAGCTGGGGATCGATGCAGTTGAAGCGGAAGTATTGCCACAAGATAAAGCGGCCGTTGTTGCCAGATTGCGCGGCGAAGGACGCGTCGTTGCGATGGCGGGAGATGGCGTGAACGACGCTCCTGCGCTTGCGGCAGCTGATATCGGCATCGCCATGGGCGCGGGTTCCGATGTGGCGAAGGAGAGCGCAGGCGTTACACTGCTGAAAGGCGATCTTGTCGGAATCGTCCGGGCACGCAAACTCTCGCGCGCTGTCATGCGCAATATCCGGCAAAATCTCCTATTTGCATTCGTCTATAATGTGGCGGGCATTCCGATCGCTGCTGGCCTGCTTTACCCGTTCACGGGAATGATGCTTTCCCCGGCCATTGCCGCGGCTGCCATGGCCTTGTCGTCAGTCAGCGTCATCAGCAATGCACTCAGGCTCCGCGCGGTCCGGTTGTAGGTTCCGAGAGACATTTGTTCCAGATCAATGACACTGGGAAGCGTTGCTCTATGATTCCAGAAACTGATTTTGACGTGCCCTGGATTGGGAGATCTCTATGTCATCCGATATCGCCATGAATCCGCAGCCTGCTACGCCCGGTATATTGCACTTTGCCGTTGTTGGTTCGATCGTGCTGGGTATCATTTTTCTTTCCTGTTGGTTGTTAGCCTTCACCCCGATCGGGGTTACCCACGCATTCATTTCATTGTTCACGGTGGCGGAAATGACGTCGGGCGCCGCACTTGTCGAAGGAATGTGCTGGTCCCTCGTGTTCGGGGCGTGGCTCGGGTTTCTGATCGCTGTGATTCACAAGTTCGTGGCCGTGATCATGGCAAGGTAATTTTGCTACAATTGAAAGGAAAACCAATGTTCGGAAGTTTGAAATATTTGCCTTTGATCGCGACCCTTATCTTCGCGCCTACAATGGCGGCACCAGTTGATCCGCACGCCGGACACCATCCACCTCAGACAGGTGCACCGGTCACTGTGCCCGAGCAAAAGGCACAGAACGCCACGTCAGCCCCGCAAACAACAGCAGGCTCCATGATGGAGCGCATGGCGAAGGCGAAGACGCCAGCTGAGCGCCACGCGCTGATGGTCGAAAATATGACAATGATGAAAGCGCAAATGGCCGAAATGAAAGCAATGATGAATATGGGCGATATGATGATGGGGAAGCAAATGCCCATGCCCATGCCGATGGACGCCGAACATATGGAAAAGATGCACAAGCACATGGCGATGATGCATCAAATGATGGAGAGTCTGATGATGCAACAGGAACTGTTGATGCCTGCAAAGTAGAGGCGCTTGAAGCGGCACAGGCCTCATCTGACGAATGTCCGCTTTTCCCATATTCGCACCCAAAAGCGGAAAGTCCGCTTCCCACAACTTTGCAGACATAAATATCGCCAATAGTAGGCAATGCTCATGCCGCTGCCGAGTCAGGCATCGTCCCTCTTCGCGTCCCTCAAAGGAGTTTCTGTGGTTTCCGTCCGCGCTGGCCACGATTCAATGTCAGCAGGACAGGGCCAAATGGTTTTGGGCAGATGGCTTCGCTACGCCTTCAACCGTTCCGCATATCCCTTGCGCAGTTTTGCCAGTTTGGGCGGGATGACGGCAAGGCAATAGGGATTTCGCTGGCCTTCGCCGGTCCAGTATTCCTGATGATAATCCTCCGCTGGATACCAAATGGCCATTGGTTCAATCGTCGTCACGATCGGATGCGGCCAATCGGGCTGATTGCGAGGGATCGCAGCCCGGGCTTCGGCTTCCTGTTCGGCGCCATCGGGGAAAATTGCCGACCGGTATTGCGTGCCGACATCATTACCCTGCCGGTTGAGCTGGGTCGGGTCGTGCGTCGCGAAGAAGATGTCGAGCAGATCGGCGTAGGAAATCTGTTCAGAATCGAACGTCACGCGGATCGCTTCGGCATGGCCGGTGCCGCCACCGCAAACCTGACGGTAAGTGGGATTGGCTATTTTCCCGCCAATGTAGCCGCTCTCGACGCCCGAAACGCCAGTCAGCGACTGGAACACAGCTTCGGTGCACCAGAAACAGCCGCCCGCCAGAATTGCCGTGTTCAAAGCCATTGAGCATCCTTCCCGAGAGTTTTGAAAGGATCGTCCGCTCAATTGTGCGACGCGATCCAGTCTTCGACCACCGGGGCAATCTTGTCACGCCATTTGCTGCCGTTGAAGATGCCGTAATGGCCTGTTCCTTCGGCCATATAGTAACGCTTCATCTTCGCTTCCAGAGCGGTCGCGATATCCAGGGCGGCTTTTGTCTGGCCCAGTCCCGAAATATCGTCACGCTCGCCTTCGATGGCCAAAAGCGCGACATTGGTGATCGCCTTGGGATCAACCACGGTGCCGCGGTGCATCATCTCACCCTTGGGCAGCGAATGTTGCTGGAAGACCACGTCGATCGTCTGGAGATAGAATTCCGCGGTCATGTCGCAGACCGATCGATACTCTTCGTAAAAATCCTTTGTGACCTCGGCGCTGTCATCATCGCCCTCCACGAGATGTTTGAACATCTCCCAATGGCTGACCATGTGATTGCCAAGGTTCATGGACATGAAGCCGGCCAGTTGAAGGAAGCCGGGATAGACCTTTCGCCCGGCGCCGGGATAGGAATAGGGGACGGTCGCGATCACATTGTTCCGGAACCAGCTGTGCGGCCGCTGTGTCGCAAGCGTGTTGACAGCGGTTGGGGCGTTTCGCGTATCAATGGGGCCGCCCATCATCGTCAGTGTTCTGGGAAGGCACTTGTGCTTTTGCGCGGACATGAGCGCGACGGCTGCATAACAGGGCACCGACGGTTGGCAGACCGCAAGCATGTGGGCGCCAGGGCCGATATGGTCGAGGAACTCGATCAAATAGTCGACATAATCGTCAAGATCGAAACGCCCTTCCGACGTCGGCACGCTGCGCGCGTCGCGCCAGTCGGTTATGTAGACGTCATGCCCGGGCATCATCCGTTCAACCGTGCCGCGGAGCAACGTGGCGTAGTGGCCAGACATCGGCGCGACGATCAGCAGCTTTGGACCGGCTTTGATGCCTTTGCGGACAAAGCGCTTCAACTGGCCAAACGGCTTCTGCAAGACAATCTCTTCGTGGACCGGCACAGTCTTGCCATCGATCATCGTATGATCGAACCCGAAAGGCGGTTTTCCGCGCGGAGCCGCCGCGTGCGCAAAAACCTCCAGCGCGGACGCCATCACTTCGCCGCCACCAAAATAGGCAAACGGATTTGCAGGATTTGTCAGGAATTCGGCGCCAGTCAGGGCGAGCGTACTCGCGCCCGCCAACCACGAGCGCTGCATTTCATAGGTATTGTAAAGCATTCAATCCCCTTCCCGGCCGATGAATGTGGCGCAGTTTTGCCGATTGTGCAATGCACAAATCGACCAGTCGCATATTGAGACTGATCTCCGCGGCTGCTAGGTGTTGCAACATGGCTGACGAACCCCGACCCGAAAACGGGCCTCGCAAGATCGGAAACCTCCGGATGATCTGGGGGTTGGCGGTACATTATCCGTGGCATATTGCCGGGGCGGCTCTGGCGCTGGTGACGGCTGCGTCAGCGACTTCGGCAATTCCGATCAGTTTCCGGGCGATCATCGACAAGGGCTTTAGTGCCGGCGGCGGAGATATTTCGAGATGGTTCGAATATCTCCTGTTGTTGGTCGTGGTCATGGCAATTGCGACTGCTTTTCGTTTCTATTTCGTTTCATGGTTGGGCGAACGCGTCGTTGCCGACCTGCGGATGGCAGTGCTCAATAACCTGATGCGGCTATCGCCAAGCTTTTTCGAGGAAAACCGCCCTGCGGAAATTTCCTCAAGGCTCACTACAGATACCACGATTATCGAGCAGGTCGTGGGAACGACGGTGTCGGTGGCATTGCGCAATCTCATCATGGGAACGATTTGCCTCATTATCCTCTTTGCCCTTGCGCCAAAGCTGGCGGCGATGCTCGTCATCGGCATTCCTGTCATCATCCTGCCAATCGCCCTACTGGGACGGCGCCTGCGCAACGCATCGCGCAAGAGCCAGGACCGGATCGCGGACATTGGCGTCGTGGTCGATGAAGTCCTTGGTGCGATGAAGGTGGTGCAGGCGTTCGGACAGGAAGAGCGCGAAGCCGGACGATTCAGTTCCGCCGTCGAATCGGTGATGGCGACGGCCCGCAAGCGCATCGTGTTGCGTGCATTCATGACATCGGTTGTCATGATGCTGATGTTTGGGGCGATCACAGCCGTGATCTGGCAAGGCGCCATCGATGTGGCTGCACATCGCATGACGGGCGGAACTATCGCTGCTTTCGTCCTGTCGGGTGGATTGGTCGCGGGAGCATTTGGTGCGCTGACCGAAGTCTGGGGCGATCTCCTTCGGGCCGCAGGGGCTGCCGGGCGCTTGGGAGAGTTGCTTGCCGAACAGCCGGGCATCTCGGCTCCCGCAAATCCCGTCCGGCTCCCGGAACCGCCCTTGGGTCGTATCGAATTCGATCATGTCCGCTTCCGTTACCCAACCCGACAGGACGTAAGCGCGCTTGCGGATTTCACGCTTACGATCAATCCGGGTGAAACGGTCGCGGTCGTCGGCCCGTCGGGTGCAGGCAAGACGACATTGTTCCAGCTGATCCAGCGGTTTTATGATCCAGAATCCGGTGCGATTCGGATTGATGGCGTTGCTCTTCCCGATGCGGACCCTGCCGACATCCGCGCTCGCATGGCAATGGTTCCTCAGGAAACGGTCATATTCGCCGCCAGCGCGCGGGACAATCTGCGCTACGGCCGGTGGGATGCAAATGACGAGGCGCTATGGGCAGCAGCAGAAGCAGCGAATGCTGCCGAGTTCCTGCGCAAGCTTCCTGACGGTCTCGATACGGAGATGGGCGAAGGCGGCGCCCGCCTGTCTGGTGGTCAGCGGCAACGCATGGCGATTGCCCGCGCGATCCTGCGCGATGCACCGATCCTGTTGCTTGACGAAGCGACGTCTGCGCTTGATGCTGAATCGGAACGGCTTGTGCAGGATGCACTGGAAAAGCTGATGCATCAGCGCACCACGATCGTCATTGCCCATCGACTTGCCACCGTTCGTGCCGCCGACCGGATCATCGTGATGAGCGATGGTCGGATTGTGGAGGAAGGCAATCACGCGAGTTTAAGCCGTTCGGGCGGACTCTATGCCCGCCTTGCCCGAATGCAGTTCGAGGGATTGGCGGCCTGATCTGTCGTTTGACGTTGAACCGGATTCAGCCTGACGACCGAGCTACGAAGCCATCTTGATATCATCGCCGACAAAAAAAGGCGGCCTTTCGACCGCCCTTTCATAAGACCTGTTCAAGAAGTCTATGGGCTCGACGAGCTACCGCCCCGAATCAAGTATCCGGCGCCGGCAGCGGCTACGATAGCGCCCAGGAAAAGAATGGCACTTCCGCCCTGAATGCGTTCCTTCTTGCCCAGCACTGCGGCACCACGAACCTGAGCCGACCGGATCGAGAGCTTGCTCACGGCAGTCTGGTTGGCTTGGGCTGCTTGGGCGACAGTTGGAACAATGACCATCGAGCTGGCGATCAGCGTCGCTATGGCTGCTTTACGGATACTCACTCGTTAAAATCCCTTTTTCTGTAAAAACCTGTTTGCGTTGTTGCCTGTGACATCCAAATCGATTCGACTCAACCCGCAAAAGCGCATCGCCGCAGATAGTTAACTGGTTGTCACGCAGGACTACAAGAGCGGCATCACGCCACTACGAGAAAAAACGTAAAATTGACGGGATTTCAATGCTCAGGCAATCAACACGAACACAAAAAAAGGCGGCCTTTCGACCGCCTTTTTCAATTGTCGTTAAGGCGAAGCCTATGGGCTGGTCGCGTTGTTTCCACCGCTAGAGGCAATAACGATACCGCCGACAACCGCAGCTGCAGCAAGCAACGCGATGATCAGGCCTGAGCCTCCCAGTTCGTTTTTCTTGGTGACAACTGCGCCACCGCGAACCTGTGCAGACCGGACCGAGAGCTTGCTCACGGCAGCCTGATTGGCCTGTGCTGCCTGCGCAAGGGTCGGAACAGCGACCATTGAGCCGGCAATCAACGCTGCCATAGCTGCTTTACGAATGTTCATATTGATACTCCCTTTATTTGGTCGCACTCTAGTTACCGATGCCGTCTTTGACAGCAACATTGGTTCAATTCAACCCGAAAAAAAACGGATTGCCGCAGTTTTTTCTCCGGTTGCCCGATTATTCGTTGCCAGCCGAGTCATGCAATTGACATAAAATAATGTCTACGGCGACGAAACTGCCAGTCATCCGGCGCTATGTAGTTGCAATGATTGACAACGAGTTAACAAGCCGCACACTTTTGAAAGTATTGGTTACATTGCAATACAATAGTGTGTTGGCTGGGGCGGCAGGATTCGAACCTGCGAATGCCGGCATCAAAAGCCGGTGCCTTACCACTTGGCGACGCCCCACCACAGCAATGCAAGGAGGCGGCGCTATAGCAGCCCGCTTGCCGATGACAATCGCCCTGCCCCGGAATTTGATCACTATTCTATCCGCATCACCCAGTGATGCGGATCGGGAGCCGATCCTCGCTGAATCGCCACCAGGCGTTCCTTCATCCTGATTGTGAACTGGCCAGGTCCGCCTGCGCCAATTGAAAATGCGCCCTGCGATCCGGTGACCTTGCCGATGGGCGTGACAACCGCAGCTGTGCCGCATGCGAATGATTCGATGAGCCGTCCGCTTTGCGCATCCGCTTGCCACTGGTCGATGGCATAGGGTTGTTCGCGAACCTCAAGGCCTTCTTCGCGGGCAAGGGTCAGCAAGGCATCGCGCGTGATCCCCGGCAGAATGGTTCCGCCCAGTGGCGGGGTCTGGATCGAGCCGTCCTCAAAGACGAAAAACAGGTTCATACCGCCAAGCTCTTCGACCCAGCGACGTTCCACAGCGTCGAGGAACACCACTTGATCATACCCCTTTGAGATCGCTTCAGCCTGGGCGACGAGGCTAGCTGCATAGTTGCCGCCGCATTTTGCAGCGCCCGTCCCACCCGGCGCTGCACGGGTGTGCTCTTGCGAGACCCAAAGCGAAATAGCTGGTGCGCCACTTTTGAAATACCCCCCCGCCGAAGAGGCCAGAACGATATAAAGATACTCGGCCGAAGGCTTCACTCCGAGGAAAACCTCGCTCGCGAACATGAAGGGCCGCAAATAGATCGATCCACCCTCGATGTCGGGAAACCAATCCTTGTCGATCCTGACAATTTGACGGAGCGATTCAATGAACAGCTCTTCTGGCAGTTCAGCCATGGCCAGTCGTCGCGCTGATTCGCGGAAGCGTCGCGCGTTTGCGTCAGGCCGAAACAGCGCCATCCCGCCATCAGCAAGCCGATACGCCTTTAGTCCTTCGAATATCTCCTGGGCATAATGCAGCACCGCTGTCGCAGGATCGATCGAGAGTGGTCCGCGCGGCATAACCTTTGCATCGTGCCAACCCAAGGCGTCGTTGTAACGGATCATGACCATATGATCACTGAACACCCGCCCAAAACCGGGATCCGCAAGAAGTCGCGCGCGCTCCGCGGGTGCAACCGGGTGCGGGTTGCGTTCGATGGCGAATGAAGGCGTGCCGGTCGCTTGTTCGGATTTACGCTCGTCCATTCTCGGTCCTTCTAGATGCGGCTTGCAATCGGGTAATCGACACGGCAAGATACGTCAATATGGCTGTCCCAAATGTCCCAATGCTCAGCCCTGCTGCATCACCGCATTTCCTGCGAGAGGCAGAGATCCGACGGGGGGTGGAGTTATTGTATTTTGGTTATAGCCACCTGACCCGAGCGATCGACGAAAAACTAGCGACCCAAGGACTTGGCCGCGCGCATCACCGCGCGCTCTATTTCATCGCACGACAACCAGACCTGACTGTCAGCGATCTTCTGAAACTTCTGGCGATCACGAAACAATCGCTTGGACGCGTCCTGAACGACCTTGCGGGACGAGAACTGGTCGAGAGCCAACCAGGTCGGACCGACCGTCGACAAAAGCTGCTTCGGTTGACCGGATCGGGTCGCGCGCTGGAGGCTGAGTTGTTCGGGAGCCTCCGAACGAAAATGTCGGAAGCATATGGCAATGCCGGGCCGGGGGCCGTCACTGGATTTTGGCATGTGCTGGAAGGCTTGATTCCGGACTCTGAAATAGGACGCGTTATCGCCCTTCAGCACGAGCGCTAGGGCCGCCTGGCCTCTGCGCCCATTTCGGCGCTGCGTTTTCGAGCGGCTTCAAGAGTACGTTCGAGCAGTTTGATCAGAACCTCGTCGGCATCGAGCACATTGAGGCCTTCGCGCGTCATGCCGCCCTTGCTTGCCACGCGCTCGGCGAGTGCAGCGGGCACGTCGGCCGATTGCGCCATAAGCAATGCCGATCCTTCAACCATCGCCAGTGCAAGTCTCGCCGATTGATCGGGAGCAAGGCCCAGCCGTCCACCGGCCACACCGAGTGCGTCGACAAACCGATAGAGAAATGCGGGACCGCTGGAAGCAAGCGCGGCGAGAAGGTGGAGCTGCTCTTCGTCAGCGATCCATTCGACCAACCCGAGAGGCGCCATCAGATTGCTGATTGCCAAATCCGGCCCATTGGCTGCATGCAGCCCAATCACGCCCTTGCCAAGCGAAGCAGGAAGATTCGGCATGACACGGATGATCTGAGCAGCCGATGGAAATCGTTCCCTGAGTGCCGCGACCTCAACCCCGGCGAGGATCGACAGCAAAACTGTATCCGGTCCGACAAGTCGCGCAACATCCGCCGAGACCATATCAAGAAGCTGCGGCTTGACCGCCAGCATGACCCTCGATGCGAAAGGCACATCTTGCGGAATGGATTGCACGGCTGAAAGTCCGCCCGGCAGCTCTGGACTTGCCGGATCGACAATATGGATGGTCGAGATGTCCATACCGGTCTCCACCCACCGTCGGACCATCGCCCCGGCCATGTTGCCGCATCCGATGATCCAGAAGGCTCCCTCGTTCACGCCTCGCCCTGCGTTTCGACCATTGCCGCGGCTATCGCTTCAACAGGCGTTTTTCCACCCCAAAGGACGAACTGGAACACGGGATAGAAACGATCGAGTTCGCCTGCGGCAGCATCGATCAGGGCATCGGCTTGTTCTGCAGACAGGCTGGCCTCTTCATCGCCCTCAAGAAGCGCTGCATGGCGGAACACCAATGTGCCATTGCCCGACCAGAGTTCGAAATGGCCGAGCCAAAGCTGTTCGTTGATCAATCCGATCGTTTCGTAAATCGCGGAATATTGTTCGCGCGTGACGCGGACATCCGGAAAGGCAAGGAACTGGAGGACGCGATCATCGTCACGCCATACGCCGCGAAGCTCATACTGCCCCCATGACCCTTGGGTTGCGGCGACAATTTCCTCGTCGCCGACCCGTTCATGGCTCCAGCCATTGGCCGCGAACCAGCTTTCGAGCGTGTCGATAGGCGTGGACTGGCCATCGTTCCGGGCAAGATCGTCGATCGTCATATCAGTCCTATTGCGCCGGTTTTGCGCGCGACTTCAAGAGGAGGACATTCGAAAACTGTGGATAGGATGGCGCGCGCTCAGGCCTTTGGCTTGGGCGTGCGCTTCGCTGCGGCTGGCTTGGCTGCCTTGCCTTCGAGTGCATCAAGCCGTGTTTTCAGGGCGTCCACTTCATCGCGAGCGGCAGCAGCCATGGCCTTGATCGCTTCGAATTCGTCGCGGCTGACAAAATCGAGGCCGCCGATCCATTCCTTGGCGCGTTCGCGGGCCGATGCTTCGGCTTCGCGCCCGACGCCTGCGATCGTCCCGGCGGCGCCGTTGATGATTTTGGCAAGGTCATCGAAAATGCGGTTCTGGGTCTGCACGTGCTTTTCCTTCGTGATTGGATGTGATCATCCCTTACGGAACCCTATCTGGGATGCCTTGACCACTTCAACAAGGGTGAGCGGCCGATAATCGACGACAAAGAACTTTCCCCCAACGACAAAGCGATTAAGTTCACACATCGAAGAATCGGGGGAGGCTGGAATGCGCGCGTTGATTTTGGGGGTGGCGCTCGCCACCGTTGTGGGCCTGCCGGCGTCGGCTCAGATCCGCCCTGACCAAGAGGCGTTCCGCGCTTTGTACAAGGAACTTGTCGAAACCAACACGACACTTTCCTCAGGAAGCTGCACGCTTGCGGCGGAAAGAATGGCTGCGCGTATGAAGGCGGCGGGTTTTACCGACGCCGACCTGACGCTGTTCTCGATTTCTGAAAAGCCCAAGGAGGGCGGACTTGTCGCCGTCTATCCGGGCACATCCAAAAAACTGCAACCGATCCTGCTGCTCGCGCACATCGATGTGGTTGAGGCCAATCGGGCAGACTGGACGCGCGATCCGTTCACGTTAATCGAGGAAGACGGCTATTTCTATGCGCGCGGCACTGCCGACGACAAATCTCAGGCCGCGATCTGGGCCGACACACTCATCCGATACCGGCAGGACGGATTCAAACCCAAACGCACGATCAAGATGGCGCTGACCTGCGGCGAGGAAGGTGTGATTGCTTTCAACGGAGCCGAGTGGTTGACCCAAAACCGCAGGGATTTGATCGATGCCGAATATGCCTTGAATGAAGGTGGGGGCGGAAGGGTCGCCCGCGACGGCAAGCGTGAAATTCTGGCGATGCAGGTTGGCGAAAAGACCGTGCAGAATTTTGTACTCGAAACGACCAATCCTGGGGGGCACAGTTCAATCCCGCGCCCGGACAATGCGATCTATGCGCTCGCTGCAGGCGTCTCGAAGGTTGGGAAGTATGAATTTCCCATCCAGTTCAACGAGACGACGCGAAACTTCTTCACGCGCCTTGCACCGACGTTGCCGATCGTCGTCGGTAATGCGGTAACGATGCTGCTGGCCAATCCGGGCGACGTGGCGGCCAATGCCATCGTCTCAACTGACCCGACCCTGCATTCGACCCTGCGCACGACATGTGTTGCAACAATGCTTGAGGCTGGGCATGCGATGAACGCATTGCCGCAACGTGCACGGGCCATCATCAATTGCCGCATGTTCCCCGGATCAAAAGTGGACGATGTGCAGGCCGCACTCGCGGGAGCGATAAACGACCCGCAGGTGAAGATCACGACTGTCCTGCCTTTGAGCCCTTTCTCTCCACCGCCACCATTGTCTCCCAAGCTCCTGGGGACGGCTGAAAAACTTGGCGCTGAAATGTTTCCCGGTGTTCTGATGTTGCCAATCATGTCGACCGGTGCAACCGACGGAATCTACCTCGCGCGCGCTGGCATCCCGACCTACGGCGTACCGGGCATTTTCTATGAAGCCGATGGCGGTGGCATACACGGCCTGAACGAAAGGATTCGCGTCAAATCGCTTTACGACGGACGCGACTATCTCTTCCGGCTTATCAAGCTCTACGCCAACCAGGAGTAGGAAGGCGAAAAGCAAGCGTTGCCTTTATCAGCCGTTCGCTGCCGTAGAATCGGCATGAAGAGAATCCTAAAGGGAGGAAAATGATGCGCGTATTGATAGTCGGAGCAGCAGTCGCAGCGGCGGCGATACAACCGGCCCAGGCCCAGCTTCGTCCGGACCAGCAGGCATTTCGCGCCTTGTACAAGGAGCTGGTTGAAACGAACACGACCCTGTCGGCCGGAAGCTGTACGCTTGCCGCAGAGCGGATGGCGGCGCGAATGCAGTCGGCCGGCTTTGCGGACAAGGAGCTGACACTATTCTCGATTCCTGAAAAGCCCAGGGAGGGTGGGCTTGTCGCTGTGTATCCCGGGACTTCGAAGACGGCGAAGCCGATCCTGCTGCTCGCCCATATAGACGTGGTTGAGGCAAAGCGGGAGGACTGGACGCGCGATCCATTCACGCTGATCGAGGAAAACGGCAACTTCTATGCCCGGGGGGTGTACGACGACAAATCCATGGCTGCCGTTTGGACCGATGCGATGATCCGGTTCAAAGCGGCGGGTTTCAAATCCAAGCGCACAATCAAGCTCGCGCTCACCTGCGGCGAAGAAACAACTTTTGCGTTCAATGGTGCCCAATGGCTCGCCCAAAACCGGCCTGATCTGATTGCCGCCGAATATGCGCTCAACGAAGGCGGTGGCGGTGATACCGACGGCAAGGGCAAGCTCATCAGCCAATCAATGCAGGTCGGCGAGAAGGCGGTGCAGAATTTCAGGGTAGAGGCAACAAACCCTGGCGGGCACAGTTCGATCCCTATCCGCGACAATGCGATCTATGAATTGGCGGATGCCCTGATCGGCATCCGTGCCTATGAGTTCCCGGTTGAATTGACCGATACGACACGCGCCTATTTTCGGGCGCTCGGCAAATCGAAGGGCGGGGAAGAAGGCGCGGCTTTGATGGCCATCGCAAACAATGCTGATGACAAGGCCGCCGAAGCGATCGTATCGCGGGATCGAACGCTTCACTCAATGCTTCGGACCACGTGTGTGGCGACGCTTCTTGACGGGGGGCATGCCAACAATGCCTTGCCTCAACGCGCGCATGCCAATGTAAATTGTCGCATGTTTCCCAGCCGGACAGTCGCCGAAACAATGGCGGCCCTGAAGATGGCTATGGGAGAGGCCAAGGTCACGATTGAACCGGTTCCACCAATCCGGCCGATCGCAGTTCCACCGCCACTCGATCCGAAAATCATGGGACCAGCTACGAAGCTGTCTGCCAAATATTTCCCTGGCGTACCGGTGACGCCGGTGATGTCCACAGGTGCTACGGACGGAATATTTCTCGAAGCGATTGGCATCCCGACGTATGGCGTTCCGGGTATCTGGGCTGACCCCGATAAAAATGGCATCCATGGCCTGAACGAGCGGTTGGAAGTGAAGTCGCTTTACGTTGGGCGCGATTACCTGTTCGATCTGGTCAAACTCTACGCCAACCAGAAGTAAG
>JANLST010000426.1:0-3328 GCA_031362505.1 Sphingomonadales bacterium | reverse complement strand
CACGGGCGCGATCAAGGTTGTGCCGCAGACTTGGGAAAAGACCTATTTCAACTGGATGGAGAACATCCAGCCCTGGTGTGTCAGCCGACAATTGTGGTGGGGGCATCAAATCCCGGCTTGGTTCGACGCGGAAGGCCGGATTTATGTGGCCGAAAATGAGGCTGAAGCGCAGGCTTTAGCCGGCAATGGCGTTGACTTAACGCGTGACTCCGACGTTCTCGACACCTGGTTCTCCTCCGCGCTCTGGCCGTTCGGCACATTGGGCTGGCCGGAAGCGCAACCCTCACCCCCTTCAGGGGGAGAGGGTCGGCAGACCCCGGACTTGATCCGTGGGCAGACGGGGAGAGGGGGGAGTGCTGTCGCTTCACAGACTCCCCCCTCTCCCTTCGGCGCTGGCGCGCCTCGTCCCTCTCCCCCTGTAGGGGGCGAGAGAGTATTGCTGTCCCGCCATTACCCCAACGATATCCTGATCTCCGGCTTCGACATATTGTTCTTCTGGGATGCCCGCATGATCATGCAGGGTTTGCACTTCATGAAAGAAGTGCCGTGGAAGATATTGTATTTGCATGGGCTTGTCCGCGCGGCAGATGGCTCGAAGATGTCGAAGTCGAAGGGCAATACAGTCGATCCCCTCGGCTTGATCGATCAATATGGCGCGGATGCGCTGCGCTTTACGCTGACCGCGATGGAAAGCCAGGGGCGGGATATCAAGCTCGATGAAAAGCGGGTCGAAGGGTATCGGAATTTCGCAACCAAACTCTGGAATGCCGCGCGTTTCTGCCAATCCAACGGGATCGGCGCCTCGACGACGCTGGCCGCACCCAAAGCAGAACTGGCGGTCAATCGCTGGATTATCGGCGAAGTCGTCGAAACCCTTGCCAAGCTCGACAAAGCGATCACCGACCTGCGCTTTGACGCAATGGCCGACGCAATCTACCATTTCGCCTGGGGGACGTTCTGCGATCAATATCTCGAAGACATAAAGGGAAAGGTTGACGAGGAGACAAAGTATACTGCGGGTTGGGTGCTCGACCAGATTCTGGTTATGCTGCACCCCTTTATGCCATTCATCACTGAAGAACTTTGGCATGCTATGGGCGAACGGATATGTGATCTAACGCTTGCTCGTTGGCCCGAACCCCAAGCTGACATAGACACAAAGGCTACGGCGCAACTTGAGTGGTTAAATTCAACAGTGAACGCATGCTGGTCTGCTCGGGGCGAGATGGGCATCCCGCCTTCGGCAATGCTAGACGTTTGGGTAAATCCTGAACCTGAGTTCGACATAGAACTGATAGCTGCTCATGCGGATATTTTGAAGCGGCGAGCAAGGATCTCGAACCTACACCTCCTCGGCCACGATCCCGATTGTCCGCCTATTACAGATGCTTTGACATTCGCTATCGGCGTTGGCGGAGTGACGCTTATTGTGTCGACCGAAGGGGCCATCGACCTCGAAGCCGAACGCACCCGGATCACCAAAGCCATTGAAGCCATTTCGAAGGAACGCGATTCCCTCGCAAGCCGCCTCCAAAACCCGGCATTCGTCGAAAAGGCCAAGCCCGAAGCGGTAGAAAAGGCCCGCGCCGATCATGCCGAAAAAGCGGCTGAAGCTGAACGCCTGTCCGCCGCGCTCGCCCGGCTGGGTTGATGGCGATAGCGCCACGGCAATCGAACCTGACCGAAGGCCCCGTGGCCCGGACGCTGTTCATGTTTGCCTTGCCGTCGCTCGGGGTGAACATCCTCCAGTCGCTGAACGGATCGGTCAACGCAATCTGGATCGGCCGTTTTCTGGGGGAAAAGGCGCTGGCTGCCGGGTCCAACGTCAACATGATCATGTTCCTCATGTTTTCATCGCTGTTCGGCTTTTCCATGGCGACAACGATCCTGATTGGCCGGGCAGTCGGGCGGCGTGATGTCGAGACAGTGCGGCGGACGCTTGGATCGGCGCTGGGCATGTTCGGATTGGCGGGGATTGTGACAGCAGCGCTTGGGTGGGTGTTTGCCCCGCAACTGCTTCACCTGCTTGCCACGCCGGTAGACGCGTTTCCCTTAGCCTTGATCTATCTGCGTGTGATCTTCCTGGGAATGCCATTCTCATTCATTACAATCCTGCTGTCATCCTCGTTGCGTGGTGTCGGCGATGCCGTCACGCCCTTGGGCAATGTCGTGCTCAACGTCGCGCTGGACATTGTGCTCAACCCGATCTTCATTCTCGGTGTCGGGCCGATCCCGGCGATGGGGATCGCGGGTTCAGCACTTGCAACGCTGGTTGCAGGGCTGATCAGCGTGGTGGTGCTGATCTATCGCATTTATGCGCGCGATCTGACGATCCGATTGCGCGGATCCGAGTTAGGCTGGCTCAGGCCGGCACGCGCCTATGTGAAACCCATCCTTGGCATGGGGTTTCCGATGGGGCTGTCGATGATCGTCATGTCGGGCTCGTCGCTTGTTATGATCGGTCTGGTCAATCGCGAGGGTGTCGATACGACGGCGGCATTCGGGGTGATGAACCAGTTCTGGAGCTATTTGCAAATGCCCGCTGTGGCGGTTGGTGGTGCTGTCAGCGCGATGGCCGCGCAGAACATTGGCGCCGGAAAATGGAACCGGATAAGCCGCATTGCCGGGGCGGGGATCGCAATCAACGTGGCGATGACCGCAACGCTGATTCTTGGGATTACGTTAGCGGCAGAGCCATTGCTGTGGCTATTCTTTACGATACAAAGCCCGGCCATCCCGATTGCCATCCACATGAACCACATCATCGGATGGAGCTATATCCTGATGGGGGTTTCAATGGTGATGGTTTCGGTGGTCCGTGCCAACGGGGCGGTTTTGATGCCCCTGGTTTTCCTGATTGTTTCGGCAATTGGCGTCCGTTTCGGGATCGGCTTTACCTTCCACCCGCGCTACGGTGCCGATGCAATCTGGTGGGCATTTTCCGGCGGCGCAATGTCCTCTATCGTGATGACAGTTGGCTATTACCTGCACGGAGGGTGGCGGCGTCGCGAGATCCCAGATGGTGTCGAGCACCAGAATGCCTCAAAAATGCCCGGAGAAGCCTGAGAAGGCGCGAAACAGGAAACCAATCGTTCGGGGTGCCGTCATGCTCCTAAGGGCTATACGAGGCTAATGGAGCCGTTTGTGGTGCATGAACACTGAAACGCGCTCGGCATTCGGGGCGGTTTCAAACCAACCCCAGCCTCCGGATTGCCCTATAGGCAACCGATTTCGCCCGATTATGGGCCGGAAGGCGTTTCGGGCTGGCAGGCCGACCGCCGAACTTGCGGAGCAAATGATTGAACGCGCGGGCGTCGGCCTCTTCGTA
>JANLST010000402.1:0-4010 GCA_031362505.1 Sphingomonadales bacterium | reverse complement strand
ATTGATCAAACAGCGCGACCGCCGTGCTATTGGCAGGATACTGCTATGAAGCGCGCCACTGGTTTATGGACGATGTCCGCTTGGGACTACGATCCTGACAGTCCGCTCTCACTGAGAAACCAGTGTAAGCGGACATTTTTTCACGGCTGGGCCACTACCGACTTCGAGCCTTTCACGACGGTCGAGATTGCCAAGTTCACGCATCATCGCACAACCACTTCAACCAGGAACGTCATCTCGTCGATTGTCAGACTAATAAGGAACGCCGCTCGGCCGCCTTGGCCGAGTGGCAGTCGCTCGCCAGCTAGATCCGTAACCTCATGGTCTCACTGCGCCAAGTGGAGAGCGGTTCGGGTCCGACTGACAGCTCCCTCCCAACTCATGCTGCGAGATGCTCGGCAGGGGCAGCGAATGCAGATGGCACAATGGCCCCGCGCGTATCTTGCGAATAACCTTGGGCAGCACTCCACGCGACACCACCGCCGACGATCACCGTGTCGATCCCGTGGGCATCGCGGATGTAGCGGCTGCCGTCACCCGGAACGTCCTGCACGTAGACTTCCTTGCCCCGATCGATGGCTTCAGGATCGAACACGACAATGTCGGCAACAAGGCCCTTTTGCAGCAGCCCACGCTCGGGAATACCCCAAATCGCGGCGGTGTCGGACGTAACTTTCTTGACCGCTTCCTCAATGCTCAGCAGGCCGTGTTTGCGGACGAAGTGACCAAACAGATAACCGGTGTCGCCATAGGTCGAGAACGAGAGGATGTGCGCTCCGCCGTCGCTCGCGCCGATATGAACGCGCGGGTGCTTGAGCAGTCCGCCGACCTTGTCGTCGAGATTATGGCCCATGTTCTCAGCAAGGAAGTGGGCGTCCAGCTTCTCCTCGATCGACAGGTCGATCATCGCATCGAGCGGGCTGACGCCGCGCATTTCGCCGATTTCGACGAGCGTCTTGCCGACATACTTCTGATTGGCTTCGCTGCCCACGTGGCGCAGACGCAGAATCGCCCATAGCATCATCTGCGATGACGCCTCGGCTACCAGCTTCGCCCGGCTTTCCGGTTCGGAGAACGCCTGGATAATTTCGTCCTGCGTGCCAAAGCGCATGATGTTGTACCAGCTCGGCAGGCGAATGAAGAACAGGCTGGGCACGGCGAAGCTGAAGCTGATGTCGATCGGGCGTGTTTGCACCTGCGGCCAGACGCGGGCACCGCGCGCGAACTGCTCATCGACGCGCGCCATCACTCGGTCTACCCCTGCGACGTTTTCGAGACCGACGAACAAGGGGGAGAAAGTGGTGGGGATCGTATGCTTAAGTGAAAGTTCGGCAAGCTGATCGAGCCGCGCGATTGTGAGATCGACGTCATAAAACTCGTGCACGATCTGGAGCATGCGGCCAAACTCGCTTAGCACACTGGCGAGCGCATCGACTTCATCAAGGTCAGCATAGCGGCTCGGCACCGGCTGCAGGGTTTCGTCCATATCGACATAGCTGGTCGACAGGCCGATTGCGCCGGCATCCAGGCATTCGCGCAGCAGCTCCTGCATCTGGGCGATTTCCTCTGACGTGGCGGTACGCTCCATTGCGGCATCACCCATCACCCAAAGGCGCAGCACGCTGTGCCCGACGAGTTGGCCGACATTGATGGCCAGGCCCTTGCGGATGCGGGTCAGATATTCGGGGAAGCTCTCCCAATCCCAGACGACGCCCTCTTTGAACGCCTTGAGCGGCATTTCCTCGATCTGGTTGAACATGCCGACCAGCTTCATCCGGTGTTCGGCCTTGAGCGGGGCCAGCGAAAGCGAGCAATTCCCCGCAACGATGGTTGTCACGCCATGCGACAGCGCGGGCTTGGCACAACCGTCCCACAGCAGCTGTGCATCGAAATGGGTGTGCGGGTCGATAAAGCCGGGCGCGACGACTTTGCCGGCAGCGTCGATCTCGCGGCGGCCGTGCTGTTCGATCCGGCCGATTCTGGCGATGCGACCGCCCTCCACAGCGACATCGGCATTGAAAGCGGGCATTCCCGAGCCGTCAACGACGCGTCCATTGCGTATGACCAGATCGTACATTTCGAGATCTCCCAGGTTTTGTCTTCTATGCGGCTTGTTCGGTGAATCGGCTGGATGAGGCGATGAGCGCATCACGTACCCGGTCCCACCCAACCCCGATCAATTGGTCAGCGGTATTGCAGTTGCTGATCGCGAGCAGCGCGCGCGCGGCAAACTCGTTTAGAGTCACCAGTGATTGCCCGCCATTGGCAAAAGTAAGAGTGACAACTAGCTCGGCCTCACCATCGTGGGCAGCGGCAATCCCCACCTGGCTGATCACGGCACCCGCCATGGCTCAGGCGCGGGGCGGTTCGACGAAGATCACATCGCTCGGTAGAATCGGATTGTCGCCGCGGATGCGCCCGACACCACCGGCGGCCCGCATGAACACGTGCAAATTCCAACTCTGCAGCATCGCCGTGGCATCGCTCTCGGCCGTATCGGGAAGTTCGCGGCGCGCAATCGAGTTCCAGGTATCGCCGCCCTGCGGGACGATCGATTTCCGTACCGGGGAAAGGTCCGTCGCCATCAAGCCCAATTCTTCATCTCGATCTTCTGCTTTTCTAGTAACGTCGACGCCGACAGTGTCAATTGGAATGCGGGCTCTGTCAGAGCAAACGCACCGACTGTCAGCATCGGGCCGTGACAGCTAGGGCGACGCCATGCCGCGCGCCCGCAAACCCGCCAGTCCGTTCCGCTACTTCAACTCCTCGCCTGAGGTCATCCGCCTGGTGATGATGTACGTGCGGTTTCTGCTGTCGCTGCGCAACGTTGAGGACCTGCCTTCGCCCAAGATTCGCCGGCTGAATGAACGACCGGTTTCAGGAGCGCAGCGTTGGCCCGCGTATGTCCGCAATGTTAGCGGCAGCTGCCCCGACGGGCATCCCTTCCTCTAGGTCTGTTTTTCGCAAGTTCGCTCATAAAAGCGGACGTTCCGGAATCCACAACAAAGTCGCCATCCCGACTTGAAAATCTTCATCCCGAAAGCGGACATTCAAATCGAGAAGATCCTATGAACGAGGGTGCGCGAATCTGTGGCTGCCTTTGGCCCTAGCGTTCTGTTTATTAGGGAGCGTTTATGGGAACATGACACCATTGGTCAAAAAAAATGGCGGACAGGGTGGGATTCGAACCCACGGTGAGCGTGAACCCACGCCGGTTTTCAAGACCGGTGCCTTAAACCACTCGGCCACCTGTCCGCACGAGCCTGATCGTTTGAGGGGGAAGCACTTCGCGCTTCCGCCGATGACGTGAATCAGGCTCTCACATAATCGAGACCTTGATTCACGCTTCAGGTTGAATGAACCTGAAACGATCAAGGTCTTGCCGCGCGCATAGCGGAGACACGGCCATAGGTGCAAGCGGCAGGACGAATTGGGATTCCCGCTGCCCGTTAATTGTGCGACACATGCTTCATGTGGGCTTACCGATTTCGCGCAGCGATTGCTCTTGCAACAACATCTCTTGTTACGGGTGCGCCGGTTGCCACTGTCGCGGATGCACAGGAGGCAACCGGATACCTGTCATTTGTCGCGCAACTTCGCGCGCAAGCGGAAGCACAAGGTG
This sequence comes from Sphingomonadales bacterium, assembly GCA_031362505.1. Taxonomy (GTDB): domain Bacteria; phylum Pseudomonadota; class Alphaproteobacteria; order Sphingomonadales; family Sphingomonadaceae; genus Aquisediminimonas. The sequence goes on along the minus strand of JANLST010000402.1, from coordinate 388 downwards.
TATCGCCCGCAACGCTTGATTCGGTGATGCCGACGCTTTTTTTCAGCCAGCGGGTCGTCGATCTCGATCGCGCCCAGCCCGGTGGTCCGCCAAACGCACCGATTCCGAAATTCGCACCCTATGCAGCCCAGCATGTCGATACAGCGCGGATCAACCGTGGGCGTATTAAATATACGGAGTTGCGCGGCTTGCTCGGCAAAGTCGAACAGGAGACTGGCGTGCCGGAGGCGATGATGATCGCAATCTGGGGCCATGAAACCAATTATGGGGCCTATACCGGTGATTTCGATCTCGCAAATGCGCTGGCGACCTTGGCCTATGAGGGCCGGAGGCGTGCCTTGTTTGCGACGGAATTTGTCGCGACACTCAAGCTGATGGACAAGGGCGT